>CAZFHM010000043.1:0-14010 GCA_964518825.1 uncultured Pirellulales bacterium | reverse complement strand
TGGATTCCCTGACACGATTTGCACAAGCGCAGCGTGAAATCGGCCTGGCCGCCGGCGAACCACCCGCAGCCAAAGGATATTGTCCGAGCGTCTTTTCACTGATGCCGCGCCTGATAGAAAGACTCGGCAAAGGCCCTTGTGGAAGTATAACCGGCATCCTGACCGTGCTGGTCGAAAACGACGACCTTGCCGACCCCGTCGCCGACAGTGCCAGAAGCCTGCTCGACGGACACATTGTCCTTTCCCGCAAGCTCGCCGAGAAGGGATACTTTCCCGCCGTCGATATACTTGCAAGCGTCAGCAGGTTAATGCCCGCTGTTACAACCGATGAGCACAAGACCGCTGCAAAGAAGCTGCGCGAAATCTACGCCATATACAACGACGCCGAAGACCTGATTAACATCGGAGCCCTGTCGCACGGAAGTAATCATCGAATCGACGGTGCAATAACGCTCATAGACAGGATAAGAGAATTCCTGATTCAGCCCGTAAGGCAAAAAACCGCCTTCGAAGAAACGATAAAACAAATGACGGCTATTACGGACACCTGGGACAAACTGCTCAGCCCCCAGGGCCGGAAAGCTAAAGTCAAATGAAAAAGTTCGTCTGGCGACTGCAGAAAGTACTCGAGGTTAATCAGAAAAGGCAGCAGGCCAAAAGGGCCGAGTTGTTCAAGACAACCGAAAAACTTGCCCTGGCCAGGGCAAACCTGCTTGCGCAAAAAAGAATCTTGCAGGACCTGATAGAAAACGTAGCGCAACAAAACCCGGCCGATAGGCTCTGCCGGCAGCAGCTGCTGCTTAAAAGCACAGGAAAAAATGATGAGATAATAAAAAAATATAAAGATGAAATTCAACAACTCGAACTGGACCGGAAACGCTTAACCGCTGAATTTCTGAAAATCAAACGATTTGCCGAGGCGCTTGAAAAACTGAGAGAACAGGATAAACGTCAATTTATCGCAGAGCAGGAAAAACTCGAACAAAAGGAAATGGATGAGCACACGTCAATGCGATTCGCAGGCCGATTGATACACAACAAATAAGCCCCGGCCCGAACCGCCAAAATGTGCGCTCTTAGGTAAGTAAGGAGAAATCCGGTGAGTAAAAAGTTTATAATCATAACAGCAGCAGCCGGCCTGGTAAGCTTCACAATCGTTTTCGGTCTGTCCTTCATAAGAAATAAAAAGGCCGCCCAACTCGCCGCCGAGCAACAGGCGACGGAACAAGCCGCTAAGGCAGCCGCCGGAAGTGAGGACACAAAAATAGCACAAGCGCTCGGCACCAAGGACACCAACCTGTCACTAACGGAAAAACAGCTCGAAGGCTTAATCTACGACGTTAGAGACAAAATCCGTGAGTATAAAAAGAGAATGAAAGAGCTCAGCTCCACGGAGGAAAGGGTCAGAACCGCACAGGCCCAGTTGAAAAAGGATATTGAGGAGCTGACGGACCTGCGAGCCGAGCTGGCCTCGACCGTCGTTGCGCTGAAGCAGGAACACGAAAGACTGCTCAAAACTCGAGTCGAAATCGAAAAGTCGGAGCAGCAGAATCTCGCCGGAATCGCCGCCACCTACGACAAGATGAATGCAAGCGGCGCCGCGGAAATATTCACCAATATGAGCAAGCTCGATACGACACAATCCAAAGGGCTCGATGACGTGGTCAAAATCCTGTACTACATGAACGACAGAACCAAGGCAAAAGTCCTGGCTGAACTGGTCAACACCGAACCCAAACTTGCTGCGGTGTTAAGCCAGGAGCTCAAAAGAATCAAGGAGGTCGCACAGTAAAATGGACATTGCGACAATAATAGGAATCCTGCTCGGCTTTTTCGTAATCATACTGGCAATCGTCGGCGGCTCCGGCGGCAGCTGGCAGATTTTTGTCAACCTGCCCTCACTGGCTATCACCATCGGCGGAATGCTATGCGCAACACTGATTCATTTTTCGCTCCCGCAGTTCCTCGGTATATTCGCCGTTATCAAAAAGACAATAGTGAGCAAAATAGCACCGCCGTCACAACTGATTCAGAACATGATAAACTTCGCAGCCATCAATCGCCGTGACGGCGCTCTCGCCCTGGAGCAGGAAATCACAAAACTGCATGACCCGTTCTTTGTTAAGGGCCTGCAAATGCTCGTTGACGGCCAGGATGATGAGGCCATACGCAACATCATGAGCCTGGAGATTGATAATCTCAGGACGCGACACTCGACCGGCAAAAAGATTCTCGAGTTTATGGGCGCCTCCGCACCGGCCTTCGGTATGATTGGAACGTTAATCGGACTTGTCCAGATGCTGACAAACCTGTCATCACCGGACCAGATAGGCGGCGGCATGGCGACGGCGCTGCTGACAACCTTTTACGGCGCCTTTGCATCGAATCTCGTCTTTTTGCCGCTGGCCGGTAAGCTCGGCATATACTCACAGGCCGAGTCCACCAGCAAGGAAATGATAGTCGAAGGAATCTGCGCCATCGCCCAGGGTGAAAACCCGACCGCCGTCAGAGAAAAAATGCATGCTTTCGTCTCACAGAGCAGACGAGAAGAAGTAAAGGCCAATGTCTGATGGCACGCGAAAAAAAAACACCGCCACAGGACGAAGACCCAGGTGCACCGGAATGGATGGTAACGTTCAGCGACTGCATGACGCTGCTGCTGACGTTTTTTGTCCTGCTGCTTACCTTCTCCAGCTTCGATGAAAGGGTATTCAAGAAGCTGCGAATCATATACTGCGACGCTTTCCCGACAATTAACTCAAGAATTTGTTCGAGCAAGGAATCGCTGCTCGAAATCGAGCAGCTTCGCTACGTCGAAGACATCGATAAGGGCAGTGAAAAAGCTACTTATGAATTAGGTTCCGAAGGGGCTCTGCAGGAAACGCACACAAATGACTACAGGAAACACAAGGTCTTTCTGATAAGGTCGGACGAAGTATTTTGGGGAAAGGGCACGGCAATGTCGCAGCAAGGCCGTGAAACGCTTTCAACACTGGCCCAGTTTCTCAAAGACATGCCTGAAAATATCGTAGTCAGTGAGAATAACTTAGAGCAAAATGACCCTGAATTGAGCATGACTCGCGCCTGGTCTGTAATCGAATATCTGACAAGTAAGCACGGCCTGAAGATAGACCGCTTTAGTGTTTCGGCAGGTTCCACTATAGGTCAGAAAAGTTTCGAATTGTTCAGCCTGACTGACGAAGATAACCAGCCTCAGCGCCTGCTCGAAATAGTCCTGCTGCAACGGAGCCTATGCAATTGATAAGAAGAAGACGAGCACAATCCGGCGATAGCGGCCCGAAGGTACCCGGCTATATCGTAACTTTCAGCGATATGGTTACCCTGTTGCTGACCTTCTTCGTAATGCTTCTTAGTCTGGCCACCACGCAGGACCCCGAGATGTTCAATTCCGGAAGAGACTCCTTCGTAGAATCGCTCAAGGGGCTCGGACTTGGTATGCTTATCGGCAAGGACCAGGCCATTAACTTTACAAACCCCAAGACTAAACACCCGATTCAAAACCCTGAGGACACCCGGAACAAACGGACCATAGACGCCAAGGAAGAGAGAACTCGCCGATTATTCAATCAGCTTCGTAACTCGGCAAAAACGATGCCAAGCCAGATACCGGGCCAGCGATACGACTTTCCCGTGACCAGCGTGCGTTTCACCGCCGGCAATACCGAATTGGACGCTGCTGCAAAACAGTCACTTAGCGACTTGTGTAAGAAACTTTACCGCGACCTGGAACCCAGGCCGACACAACTCTACGTTCTGGGGCTGAGTGACGAAGACTCAGACGACAGGCAGCAATGGACGCTCTCGGCCTTGCGGGCAAAAACCGTCGCCGATTTTGTTGCCGAAACCTTCCCCCGGCAGAACCGCCCCGCCGTTTACTCCTGGGGTTTGGGCCCGGGCCGAATGTGGAGCGGCGATAATAGCTCTATCCCGAAAGGCTGCCAAATCGTCATCGCCGTCCTCAGGTAAAACATCTTCGGGCAATACCGTATAAATTCTCGACAACAGCAGTATTAACTCAACCTGTCTAAACCCTAAAAATGCCCTTTTTAGCTCAATAACCGCCATCAGCCGATTCGGGCACATCGTTTGCACTATTTAATAAAAAATGAAGGTGCGCCTTTAACGTGACAAAAAACTCAGTAAAAATCGTTGCCCTTTTCATGGCGGCCCTGGCAAGCCTTGCTGCGCCGGCCCCAGCGTCTACCGACGCGAGTCGGGGCGGCGGACCGGCTGCCGCTGCGCCAAACGAGCCCCTGAGTCCAGCTGCCCCGCTGCCGGATTCCATATTCGCACGCGACCCCAACTTTGCCTTCGGAACAGACCGGCAGTTCGACACGGGCGGCATATACTGGAGGATGATGCTGGCAATCCTGCTCGTATTGGTCTTGGGCGCCGCCGTATATTATGTCTCCAAAAAACTCGGCGGCAAAATTGTCAATATGCCGAACCGTCAGATTCGGCTCGTTGAAACTCTTTACTTAGGTTCAAGAAAAGCGCTGCACCTGATAAAAGTCGGCGATAGAAGTATTATCATTGGAACCACGCCGACCGCTATTACCAGAATAGCCGACCTCGGCCAAAATACCGACGGCTCATCTGAGGCCGATAGGTCAAAATAGTTGCCTTATGTCACTCAAACGTTCTAAAATCATACTGTGCATCACGGTCCTGCTGCTTACAGCTCTATCACGAGCGGCGGACAATGCTCCCGTACCAACGCCGGCAAACCAGATGCCCGGCATGTCCGATTTGATGACGCTTATCGACAAGGCCGCTACTACCGAAACCGAAGGCAAAGACTGGTCAACACCCGTCAAGCTCGTAATCATCTTCGCGGGATTAGCGATACTTCCAAGCCTTCTGGTAATGATGACCTCTTTCACGCGGATAATCATCGTTCTTGGTTTCATCCGCAGGGCCCTGACCACGCAAACCATACCGCCGAATATCGCTATAGTCGGCCTGGCGCTCTTTTTAACGCTCTTTACAATGGCGCCAACCTTTTCAAAGATAAACGCGGATGCAATTCAGCCGTACATAAACGACCAGATTGATTTCGATACCGCCGCAGGCAAGGCCTCGAACCACATAAGGGAATTCATGCTGCGCCAAACCAGGGAAGCCGACCTTGCACTGTTCGTCAGGATTTCCAACATCCAGCCGCCGCAAACGATGGCCGACATACCACTGCACATCGTAGTGCCGGCCTTTATCATCAGTGAATTCAGAACGGCCTTTGAAATCGGCTGTTTGTTGTTCATCCCGTTTTTGCTGCTTGATATGGTCATCGCCGGTGTGCTCCTCAGTGCAGGCATGATGATGCTTCCGCCGATGATGGTTTCACTGCCGTTGAAGCTTATTCTGTTCATCCTCGTTGACGGCTGGGGCCTGCTTGCCAAAAGCCTGAGTCTCAGTTTCCATTAAACTCGTTCGGGAAAAATGACATGGACAGCAACTACGCCCTGTATCTTGGCCGCCATACCCTCGAGACCGCTTTGATTGTTTCAGCTCCGATACTTCTTACCTGCATGATTGTCGGTCTGGTTATTACACTCTTTCAGGCGATAACGTCCATACGCGATATGAGCCTGACCATCGTTCCGAAACTGCTCGCCGTAGGCGCAGTACTACTGATACTTGGCGGATGGATGCTCGAAGTCATCCTTCGATTCACCACCGAGGTCTTCAGCCAGGTTGAACACATCGGGCAATAGCTATGGACCCAGTTGCTGAAAAACTGCTCGCCTTCTTTATGGTGCTTACAAGGATTTCGGCCTTTGTCCTGGTCGTACCGGTGTTCAGCTCGCAAAGTATCCCCGTTCGTATCAAGGCTGCTACTACGCTTCTGCTGACCATATTCATTTTTATTGTAAAGGCCCCTTATGTCAGCGTTGCTTCAGGCTCGGTTTTGCAAATCATATTGCTCCTTGGAATAGAAGCCACCTACGGCCTGGCACTGGGATTGATTGTAGCCCTTGTTTTTGGGGTGGTGGGCCTGTACGGCAGAATTGTCGAAAGACAAATGGGCCTTGCACTGGCCGAGGTAATCGACCCGATGACCGGTGAAAGGGCGCAACCACTCAGTATGCTGCTCGATATGCTGTTTATAATTATGTTTCTCGCCGCCAACGGCCATCACCTGTTTATTCTGACAATCTCGCGCAGTTACGATGTATTCTCTGCCGGCACCATGCCAAGCATCTCTGTGCTGACCGCCGGTGTAATGGATGCCGGCTCGACAATGTTCATTGCCGCCCTTAGATTGGCCGCTCCGCTGCTTGCCGCGTTTCTGTTGTTGCTGGTCGCTCTCGGAGTCATGGCCAGAGTATCGCCGGAAATGAACATCCTGTTTATTTCCCTGCCTATGCGGGTCGGTCTGGGACTTATCATGACAATGGTTTTTATCCCGTTTATCAACGGCTTCGTCTCGGAATTTGCCGAGTGGATGAATAAGCTCCTGCCGTTGTAAATTTATATTGAGCGTTATGAAAGAAAATGCCTAAACCCGCAGCCGATAAGACAGAGCAGCCGACACCGCGGCGAATCAGAAAGGCCCGCGAAGAAGGCCAGGTCCCGCAGAGCGAGGAATTCAACTCCGTCGTGACGCTTGTTGTGATGGTCGCTGCCGTTGCACTGATGGGACCGCATCTTCTCAACTGGACCACCGGCGAGCTGCGGCACGGATTTTCCGCCAATAATGACGTCTTCGCCAGCACACAATCATTTATGGGTTTTGTAACTACAAAAACCACAGGTGCGCTATTGGCAATGGCCCCAATTCTTGCCGCACTGCTTGTAGCAGGTATAGCGGGCAATGTTTTTGTCTCCGGGCCTAACTTCAGCGCAAAGGCCGTCCAATTCAAACTCAATGCTATTAATCCAATCGCGGGGTTCGGCAAACTTTTCAACGTCAAATCTCTCGTCAAGCTCATCTGTTCAATATGCAAACTTGTGTTTATAGGCGCAGTCGTTTGGTTCTACATACAAAGCAGGATAGAGGCTTTGGCAGCCTTGCGATGGGTGTGGTCAACGCAAATCCTGGTAGCGATGGCGCAGCTTATTTTAGGAATGATGATTCGAGTCTGTGTTGCGCTATTAGTAATTGCGATGGCGGACCTTGCCTGGCAAAAATGGAAATACATACAGGACCTCAAGATGACCAAGCAGGAGGTAAAAGACGAACGCAAAGAGACCGAGGGCGCTCCTGAAGTAAAGTCCCGAATACGCAGAATTCAATACCAAATCGCCCTGAAGCGAATCGTGCAGGAAGTTCCCAAAGCAAGCGTCGTGCTCGTCAACCCGACCCACTATGCCGTGGCCATCCGCTACGACGCCAAAATAATGGACAGCCCCGTGCTCCTGGCCAAGGGCGTTGACCACATGGCTGAAAAAATCCGCGAGATAGCACGGGCATACGGCGTACCGATACTGAGAAGACCGGAGCTGACAAGGACTATTTACAGCACCCTGCAACCCGGTCAGCCTATACCGCAGGAGCTTTACGTCGCCGTCGCCGAAGTGCTTGCCCTGATTCACAGACTCAAACAAAACAGGGCATAAAAACGAATGACAGAATTCGGTAAAAATAAAATTGGTGTAAATGACTACAGAAGACTGAGCAGGCAGAACAACCTGCTTTTTGTCGCAGGCACTGTCTCTGTGCTGGCCGGCTTGTTCTTTCCCAAAATCCCTGCGCTTGTTGACCTGCTCACGATTTTCGGCCTGGCTCTGTCAGCGTCCGTCATAATCATTTGCATCTGTGCCGGGAAACCCGCCGAGCTGACCGGTTTCGCTCTTCTTGCAATTACCGCCGTTGCATCCCTGCTGACAGCGGCCATCGCTTCGGCGAAACTCATAATCGTTGAGGAAACAGCAGGCCTAATCGCAGGCCACGCAGCCAGGTTCGACATTATAAGCCGATTTTGTCCGGCAGGGCTGAGTGCTTTGCTTTTTGCGGCAATATCGGTTCTGCTCCTGACGGCGACAGTAAAATCAGCAAGGAAACTGCTGCAAAGCAGTAAAGCCCATCTCGAAGAGCTTGCCGCCGTTGAACAGGCCGGCGATGAATTCAATCTTGCCGCCGCTGAGAACGAACATGAAAACCTCGCGGCAAAGGAAAAGGGATTCTTCTATGCCGCCCACGCCTTCGGACGCCTGGCCGTATGGCTCGGTGTGCTGTTCTGGCTGGTCGTAACGCTAAGTCTTTTTAGTGCGGCTCTCGCTGACAAAACGCTCGTTAGCCTCGCTGCAGGCTCCGGCATAGTTCTTCAAGCCTCAGCATTTTTAGCCGTCTTCGCTGTATCTTATCTGACACGTAAAATTGCCTCGCAGTCATCACAGCAAAACCGAATGACCGAGGAGCAGTTTCAGCAGCGTATCAAAGTCGTCGCGCATGAAGTGGCTGCAACACGGGCTCTCGACCATCTGTCTTATTCATCGAGCGAGCCGCCAGTCACGAAAAATGCACCTTTGTTCGATTGCAACGAATTCAACGACGAAGCCGCGTATGACTGCATGGCAAACCTGCTGACTGAATCCGGCGATGGTAAAGTGCTGCTTATGGCTTCCAGTGGACCTCAATATGTACCCGTCACAATTCCCGTCAACGTCGCGGTCCGCCTGGCGGCAAGGGGACTAAAGACCCTAATAATCGATTTCGACCTGAAACGCTACGCCATGCAGCGGGTCTTTGAAACAGGCAATTGTGATTTGCAGGCCGTAAAAACGTGCATCGAAAACATCTCGTTGATTTCCGGAAAACGTCTTGTCTCGGCGAAACCGCAGATACTGCAACAGCTATTCATCAAGGCGGAAAAACTCTATGACTATATTATAGTCTACGACCCGGATGCCGCTGTTCCGCCGCAAATGTCGGAGTTCTTCACGACGGCCATGTTCTTCGGCGCAGAAAATGCCGTAACAAATCCTATACTGGATAACTTAATCGATGAATTGAACAAGACCGCCTGCCGGGTCCTCACGCCCTCATCTTTGCTTGAGACGGTTTAAGCTGGTGTGGCCTATAACCCATTCAGATAGTTCATCTGGCTTTGCATCAGCGAAAGGGTCCTTTCCAGCCGGGCAAAACGAGTTATAAGCCTTTCCTGTCTTACCTCAAGTCGTTTTTCCTCGGCATCAATCTTATCCTGCAGCAGTTTTATCTGGTCGCTTACATGTTCCCGGTCAATCTGAATCGAGCCGGTAGTGCCCTTTAGCATCTTGTCAAGCGCATCTTCTATGGCACCGGTAAAGCCCTGCCTGACACGTATCGTGGCGTATGTCGTACTGCCCGGCGTGCCCGTAGTCGGCGCGGTCACCTGAAGACCGTTCTCCCAATAAACCGGGTTGCCGTTGTCATCAAAAGTATTATTGCCGATAATCACATTACCGACAATGGTGGCCGCCCGATAAGCTGAGTCACTTTCGCTCGAAAGTTTGAAATACGCCTCTGAAAGATTGCCCGAACCGTCATAGACTACCCTGACCCGGTAGCTGCCTGCTGTTGTGTAACTGCTGCTGGCGCCGTAGAACTTGATACTGGTATTATCGCTGCTGCCGCTCTTGTCTGCACCGAGCAGGGCCAAAACGCCGAGATAATCTTCCGATATCGCCTCGTCAAACGCGTCTGCGTCAAATGAAAGCATCCCGTCTTTATCAAGCTCAAAACCAATGTGGCCGGGCGTCAGGAAACTGTCCAAATCTTCGACAAAACCTTTGGTCTGCGAATACAGCGGCAAGCTTATCTGCTCTTTTATGGTCCTGACAACAAAATCACCCATAAGAATACCGGCTGTCTTGAGCACGTCGTTGTAGCCGGTCTTTTCCTTAATATAAGCCACCGCCTCGTTATAGGCCTCGACAAACTTATTAATCTTCTCTTTTATCGAAGCCACGTCCCTGGTCATGGTAATCTGTTCACCGGTATCATCCGTAGTATCATGCAAATGAAGCGTCACGCCGCTGATAACATCGTCGATGGTATTCGAACTTCTCGTAATCCATTCTTCTTCCGCCGGCGGCCAGCCGTCGACTTTAATCTGACTGTCACGGGCCTGCTGCGTCTCGGTAAAGTCCGTCTCGGCAAAACCCAGCAGCGACCAATCTACATCACCGCCCTCGGTGACATCCCAGTCCGTCGTTTCGGTGGGTAATGTCAGAGTGGCTGTGCTGCTGGTAAAGTCAAGGTCGATTGATATACCACTTTCACCGCACGTATCATCGGTCAGAATAATCTTTCCGTTCTCGAATGACGCTTTGGCTATACCATCAAATGCATCGTTTATTTCACCAATCAGGTGTTCTATACGCGTGTAAGGAGTAACGGTTAGCACGACATCGGCTATTATAGGATTGCCGCTTTTGTCGGTACCCGAAATGGTTATCGTGTCCGACGTTCCAAGCGTCCCATCGAACTGGTCTAATTCCGTAATCTTCGTACTCAGCGTTGCATTGCCGCCATCCACAGTAAACTCCGAATTCATCTGCCAGACTTCGGTACTGCTGGCATTGATTGAAATCTGGTAATCTGTACCGGCATCGTTGCCGCTCAGCACCAGGTGATACGCGTCGTTGTAATAAAGCAGGCCCGCTGTAACCCCGGGGTTGTTCGCGTCATTATTTATCAGGCCAACCAAATCGGTGAGCGTAGTTTCCGCGGTAGTGTTAATGATTACTTCCTTGTGATTATAAGAGTAGATGAACGTTCCCTCGTCGACATAGTCCTCCGCGTATTCCAGCCCGGTGGTATGAACCAACCGCTCGGCGGCGGCCAACTGATTCACAACAATCGTATGGTTGCCCTCGAAAGCGTTATATGTTGCCTCTGCTGTAATTATGTCCGCATCACTGCTGGCCACATTAAAAGCGCGAAGCTTGTTCGCATCGGACAAATTACTCACAGTTGTCCGCAGCGAGCTGAGCTTGCTTTCAATATCGCTTAGTGCATCTTTTTTTTCGTCCCAGGTCTCCTTGCGCGTTTCATACATCGTCACAGTGCGCCGCTCAATAGCCATAAGCTGAGCAATCAATGCCTGAGTGTCTATGCCCGTCGCAAGCCCGGGAAGTTGTATGGTTGACATTGCCGTTCCCTGCCAGTTATACCTTCATAATAATTCCGAAAGTACCTCCAATGCCGGTAATTTCGCCGGTATTAAAGGTCATCTTAACTATCAATGGTCACAACGCCTTTTCTAATAGTCTCCGTTCATCAGCATCAAAGGTTACCGGACTTCTATTGAAGCTTCGATTTTATATCCTCTATTACATCCTGCAGTGTCTGTCCCAGTGACATTTTGGGTTCATAACCCGTTACAGCCTTAATCTTGTCAAGACACGGCACCCGCCGCATCATATCATCAAACGGTTTACCGTAAGCTTGTTCATAAGAAACGTACTGTTTTTCACTGCTGCTGCCGGTAAGCTCAATAACCTTCTCTGCAAGGGCTTCAATAGTCACTTCTTCATCCGAGCCTATGTTATAAACACCTCCCGCAGCCTCATCGCACTGCATCAATGAAATAAATCCGCTCACCACGTCACTTACGTGTGCGAAACAGCGACTCTGCTTTCCGGTACCATAAATACTGATAGGTTCGTTCCTTAGCGCGCTGGTTACAAAACGCGGCACCACCATCCCGTATTGGCCTATTTGCCTCGGCCCTACTGTATTGAAAATCCGCACAACAACTACCGGCAGATTGAACTGGTCCCGATAAGCGAATGCCAGAAACTCATCTATAGCCTTGCTGCACGCATAAGACCATCGTGCAAACCGCGTACTGCCTAACACGGCGTCGTCGTCCTCTGAAAATGGTACAGCCTCGCTTTTGCCGTAAACCTCGCTGCTGGAAGCTATCAGAACTTTCTTGCCGTATCTGTTCGCACTTTCCAGCGCTATTTCACAGCCGTGAATGTTGGTTTCTATGGTACGCACCGGCTCATCCACAATAAGCTGAACACCAACAGCCGCCGCCAAATGATAAACAACATCACACTGTTTTATAAGAGAGTCCATTGTCCGGGCGTTACGCACATTGTCCTGAACAAAACGAAAGGACTTATTATCTTTCACTGATTGCAGATTATTAAGGCTGCCGGTACTGAGGTCATCTATAACCGTCACTTGGAAACCGCTTTGCAGTAATTTCCCCACCAGGTGCGAGCCGATAAAGCCCGCCCCGCCCGTAATCAACGCTTTCATATGCCGCCCTTTACATTCATAGATTCAATATGCTCACTTATTACGCTGTTAGAGGGCTACGCGTTCACTAAAACCTCATCCGTAAGACTTTCCTCAAGATACCTGCATCTGTCTATAAGCTTTTTAACTTTGTCATTGCCGGGGTCGATTTCGAGGCAAATCCTGAACTGCTCACCTGCGCTCTCAAGAGCTGCTCCGGCATAACTCGGCAAATTCGCTTCGATATAGGATTGTCCCAGCGATATAAAATTCATCCCAACCAGGCACTTGAAGTGTAATTGCCTGGCTCCGGATGGAATTTGCTCCCACTTAACACCGGGAAACAATTCATCGTGCGAGAAGGTCTCGGCATAACTTTTCACAATCCCGAAATGTGCTCGCGCCTTATCTATACTATATTGTCTCGACAGGCTCTCAGAGGCCAATCGCCTGTAATATAAAGCGGCCTTTAAGTGATGGGCCTTCAGCCCCGCCTTTACAAAGCGCCTCATCATATCATAATCTTCACCTATCCGAAGGGTCTCGTCGAACAAACCTATTTTATCGAAAACGTGCCTTCGAATACACGTTCTGAAGGGAACAACAGGAAACCCGCTGCGGAACAAATCTCTAACAAGGATTCTGCGGTCGGTATATTCCGGTCGATTGATTATCCGAATGGGGTTACCGTCTTCCTCAACCAGATAATCATCGCAGTAAATCATATCAACATCCCTATGCTCGTAGAACTCGTTAAGATGCCGGCCGATAAAGTCAACAGCGATAAAATCATCAGCATCGACCTTTATCAAAAACTCGCCGCGAGATTGCCGGATGCCTTCATTATGCGTTGCCGACAGACCTCGATTGGCCTGTTTGAAGTATCTTATATGTTCATCTTTATAACTGTGTATTATTTCCTCCGTTCTGTCGGTGGAACCGTCATTGATTATCACCAGCTCGAAGTGCCTGTAGTTCTGAATCAGCACAGACTCGATAGCCTGTCTTATATACTTTTCAGCATTGTACGCAGGCAAAATCACAGAAACGAGCCGATTTCTTCCGGTATGATATGTTTCAAACGTAGAGATATATGGGGTACCGTATCTCTTTCCCACCGCGTATCGCTCGTAATAGCTGTGAAACATGTTACCGTGCTCGATACCTTTCTGATTGAAATAGTAAAGCCCAAGAAATTCCGGAATATGTTTGAAATTGTACTTTTCGGAAATACGCAGCCAAAAATCCCAATCGCCCGCACAATCAAGCATCTCGTCGAAATATCCAAATTCTTCATGCAGCGACTTGCGCCACATCGGCTGAGAACCCACACAACATCCCAAAAGCAGTCTTTCCCTGGTGTAATCCGGCTGCCGGTGCGATTCAACTGCATTGTGTTTCTCGAAAGTAGCATTGGGTGTGTCCGTACATATCTGGTCACCGTAGACAAGAGCTATTTCAGGATTATTCATTAACTCATTCGATAAAATCTCAAGCGCATCGGGCCGATGCTGGTCATCAGTATTGGCGTTAGTTAAAAACCTGCCCCTGGCGGCTTTTACTCCACGATTCCACGCTGAATAAACACCCTCTTTTTGTTCGGTCTTGATATAAACTATGTTATCGTATTTCTCCTGGAATTCTCTTACAATCGCCTCTTCATCCTGTTTCGAGCCGCTGTTGACAACGATAATCTCAAGCTTATCGGCAATGGTTTGGTTCTCCAGGTCTTCGAGGCAGCCCCCGATAAATTTTTCCGAGTTGTAAGTGGATATTATGGCAGAAACAAGATATTCATATGTCTTATTACC
>CAZFHM010000042.1:12666-14215 GCA_964518825.1 uncultured Pirellulales bacterium | reverse complement strand
CACAACCGAGCTGATAGAATCGCTGGTCAAGGTGCGGGCGAGCCTCGACCTCTACTGCGCCGAACACGACGGCCGGTTTCCGTCGACCAGCAGCAGCGCTGAGTTCGTCAAGGCCTTGACGCAGAGGTTAGGTCAGTACGGCCCGTATATCGGAAGGATACCGGATAACCCTTTCAATGGTCTTAATACGGTGAGATTCGACGGCGAACCGGCCGGGGCCGATACGGCGGGCTGGCGGCTGGATACGCAGACCGGGATTTTCCAGGCCGATAATGACTCGGCCTATGCGGCATTGTAAACGAATATTAGACACGGATTTACACTGATTAACACTGATTTATAAGAAAAGAATTTTTGGCATATAATTTTATAAGTGTTCATTCGTGTTAATTCGTGGATAAGGTTTTTTTAATATGAGACGAACGTCGGGTAAGAAGGCGGGAGGCTTCACGTTAGCCGAAGCAATGGTAGCGACGGTAGTGCTTGGCATTGCCGCGGCCGGTGTGCTTTTGCCGTTTACGGCAGGCGCTCATTCGCGCGCAGAAGGCCAGCGACGAACACTGGGTGCTAAACTGGCCGGTGATTTGATGGAGCGAATAATCGCCGCCGATTTTGAAGATATAGATAGCACATACGGTTCGTACAGTGAAGAGCAGGGCCAGGTCGAAGATATGAACGGCGATGTGTTTGCCGATGCGATGTATGCCAATTACAGCAGGACCGCGAGTTGTGTTTATGTCTTTGTCGAACCCCTGAGCGGTGATGATGAAGAATACTTTTTCATTCGCGCTACTGTGAAGGTTTATTATCTCGGAGCGGAGGTGGCTTCGGTCAGCCGGTTGATTTCAAAATGAGCAGTTATAAAAAATATAATCGCGAAGGATTGACGCTGGTCGAGCTTTTAGTTGCTCTGATGGTATGCAGTATAATCTTCGCGGCGGTGGCGACGCTCGCCTATGCGATGGGCAATGCCCAGAGAGCGAGTGAAGAACTAAGCAGACACCAGGCGCAGATTCGATACGCGACGCTGCGGATATCGGAGCTGATTCGCTACGCAAAACAGGTGGTACAGGTCGGTGATGATTTGGCAGTGTGGCGAGCGGATGATAATGCGAACGATGAAATAGGCCCGTCGGAGGTTGTTTATATCGAAGCGGGTCCAGGCAGGAATCATATTTACATTTTAGAGTTTCCCGATGCGGCGGGTGAGCAGGTGGATATCAAGGACGGCAGTGCAAAGGAATCTCTAATTGCCTCGTATGATGAAAGGCGAGTGGAAGTTTTGCCGCTATGCAGCAATGTTTCATTTTATCCGGCGACAATAGATGAAAATACCGGCTTTGTCGGTATCGGATTCGATTTGGACGAAGCCGGTGCGGAAAGGCATTATGAAATAACGGCTAACCTGCGATGCAGGAATGATTAGACACGGATTAACACTGTTTTAAATTTTAGACACGGATTTACACTGATTAACACTGTAAAAATTTAATGGACACGGATTTACACTGATTAACACTGTAAAAATTTAATGGACACGGATTTACAC
>CAZFHM010000042.1:0-12566 GCA_964518825.1 uncultured Pirellulales bacterium | reverse complement strand
AAATTTAATGGACACGGATTTACACTGATTAACACTGTAAAAATTTAATGGACACTGATTAACACTGTAAATGATTTATAAACAAAAAAATTCGTTGAAAGCCCGAAGAGGCGTGGCACTGATTATCGTGCTGGGTATCGTTATGGTGATAACCATAGTAGCGCTTGCCTACATATCGCGCAGCGACGGCGAACTGCAGTACGGCCATAATATGCTGCTTCGCACGCAGGTCGATTACCTTGCCGAGTCGGCGCTCGAGCACGCACGCGGCCTGCTCCTCAATCCGCAGGAGGTAAGCGGCGAATACTGGACGGGCGCGACGTCGCAGCAGCTCGAAGATGGGGATTTCTACTACGATGTAAGTGTCGAGCCGAACCTGTCCTTTCCGGGAGACACCCGCTGGTGTAATTATGATATAAGCTGTCAGGCATATAAACTTAGCGGCGGCGAACGAACAGCGCAGAGTAATCTAAAAGCTCTGCTGCGGCTCAACCCCTGCATAGCGTACTGGGCGGATACATCGGCACAACAATTATCAAGCGCTGTTACTATCAGCGGGGATACCGCAAGCGATTTAGCGTACTGGCCTGATGTCAATATCACAGGTTTTACCAGTAAATATACTTTTGAATCTGTTTCGTCGCCGCTTTTAAATGACCAGTACGGGCCTTACGTTAAATGCGCCGACGATTTGGAATTAGCCGGTAACGTTCAGATAGAAGGGATGCTCATAGTACAAGGCGATTTGCGAATTACAGGTACGAATAACCTGATACGAGCCGCGAAAGCTGTTCCGGCACTGCTGGTAACAGGCGATGTTATAGTCGAAGAAAATGCGGATGTTGATATCGAAGGCCTTGCAGTTATCCAGGGAAAGATGTTCGTTAATGTCGGTTGTGAAGATGTAAATGTCCTCGGCGCGGTTTTTGCCCGCGGCGGAATAGTTGAAACAGTAAGCTCAGTCGACGGACTGGATGCAATTATACACGGCGAGCCGGAGAGTGTGACCGAAAGCGGACATGCTGCCTTTAGCTTCGATGGTTCAGATGATTACGCACAGACTGAGGACAGCTCCAGCGAGCTTCAGGTAACCGGCGATTATACTTTGGCTGTGTGGGTTAAAGCGAATCCGACACAAAAATCATGGGCCGCAATTGTTTCGAAAACAGATCCCACCGGCTCGACTAATCACTGGACATTGCAATTCGACAGCAGTAATCCAAGAGAACTTATTATTCACCATCCATCCGGCACTTGGAATACTGGAATCACAATCAATGATATTGCAAACCAATGGCATCACATCGCTGTTACCAGAAATGTCAATACAATGACTTCGTATCTCGACGGTGTCTTCCAAGGGTCGGATGCATGGATTGCTGTTCCAAGTTCAGGCAATGGGCATCTTAACATCGGGGTCAACAAGACGGCAAGCAGTTCATACGCCTACAGCGGAATGATATATGACATACGGATATTTGACGAATCCCTCGACGTTAATGATGTTAGTCGTGTTATGGACGACCAGGAAGTTTCTGTTGGTCTTTTAGCGCATTGGCGGCTTGATGAGGACGGACAGCGAAGTATTGCAATAACGGCGGCGCCGGCGAAGACGGCAATATGGTGCTGGTCGGCATCCGGGGACCGTGAGAAATGGTCGCAGGCGGCCGGGGCGTTTTATAAAGTTATTAGAAGGAATTAAAGGCCGAAGCGGTACGTCCGTTTTGGGATTTGCTTATCGGCCTTTACATATCTCAAACAGAAAATTTAGAAGTAGCTCAAGTCAGGTGTTTTGCACATCTTAACCCGTTTCGGACGAAGGGGCATGGAACTGGTTTTAACGGTTCTGAGGATTGTTTCGGCAGGTGTAGTATAGACGGGCTTTTTTTGCGCTGATAATGGGCAGGTCATAATAATGAATTTTAATTTTGGTCGGGAAAATTCGAGCGGTTTTCGGTCGTTCTCAGAAGACGCATATTCCGTTGCCGAAATGGGGTTTCGGCCGTCAAAACGGCGGATTAAGGCCTGTTCGAAAAGAGTCGAAATAAACAACGAATCAGGGTTGATTCTGCGCATAGACGCAGTGAGACATCACGGAAAGGGTGCTCAAAATGAATAACTTGCAGAATAGACAATCTGTTCTGACGTTGCGGTACAGCGGATTTACTCTTGTTGAGATAATCATGGTCGTTGTGATACTTGCGATAGCGGCGATGCTGGCGATTCCGTTTGCCACCAGCGGCACTGCCACGCAGTTAAAAAGTGCCGCGACCATTATCGCATCAGACCTCGAATA
Source organism: uncultured Pirellulales bacterium (assembly GCA_964518825.1). Classification (GTDB taxonomy): domain Bacteria; phylum Planctomycetota; class Phycisphaerae; order Sedimentisphaerales; family Anaerobacaceae; genus JBBABK01. The sequence continues at coordinate 10,270 of CAZFHM010000042.1, read as the reverse complement.
CGCCAAGAGTATGGCAGTCAGCAGAGGTCAGAAGTATTGGGTGGATTTTGAAACCGGTGAAAACAAATACAGTATAAAAGATGCCAATGGTGTAATCATCAGCCACCCGATTAGAAAAGGTCCCAATACTTACGTAGTTAATTTCGCCGCCGACAGCAGGCTGTCCAGTGTGAATATTTCGAGTACGAATTTCGCCGATGACACGGTCGGTTTCGATTATCTCGGCAGTCCCTATAACGGCGACGACAGCCATTTGAATAGTACAGGTGAGATTGTTCTCAGCGCCGGCGGTTCGACGATGACGGTCAACGTCGAGCCGGTGACAGGTTATATAACAATAACTGATTAGGATATATGCGGTGATTAGTTTCAGTTTGACAAACAGGAACATTCTTCCCATCGGCCTGGATATCGGGCACGGCTGGATAAAGATGGTCCAGCTTGTTCGGGACGACCAGCTCTCGGTAAGAGCGGCTCAGAAAGCGCGAATCGATGAAGAGCCGACGGATGACCCGCAGCAGTACCGCCAGATGATTATCTCGACTATAAAGCAGATGCTCGCCAGAGGCAGATTTCAGGGCACCAATGTAGTAACGGCCCTTGCGAACGAAAAGGTGGAGGTAACAAGTCTGCGTCTGGCCCAAATGAGCGAGCATGAGACCGACCGTGCCGTCATGGACGAAGCGAGGCAGCGGTTTAATTTGAATTCGAACCAGGACGTAATCAGGTACCTGCCGGTAGGACAGGTCAAGCAGGGCGACGGAATCAAGAATGAGCTGGTGCTGTTCGCAGCCGACGGCGGGGTCGTCCGTGAGCACATACAGATGCTCCAGCAGGCCGGGCTGGTTCCCGTCGGTCTTGATGCGATACCCTGTGCATTGTTCAGAAGCGTCGACCGTTTGTTTCGTCGTGAGGAGGACTGGCAGCAGACCCTGGTCTTTGTCGATATCGGCAAGCGCTACACCTCGGTGGTATTCGGCAGGGGCGGCGAGATGGCGTTTGTCAAAGAGATACCGATTGGCACGCAGCGATTCGATGAAGAGATATCAGACAAGCTCGGTATCACGGTGGCTGAGGCACAGGTGCTGCGTGCGGCCCTTCGGGCTGAGAGAACGGCAAGTGAAGAAGCACGGCTCGACGCCGGAGAAGCAGGGGCGGCGACCGCCGTCCAAAGCACACTGGATGTCTCGACTCGGCAGGTGATAGTCGACGCCATCGGCACGATATCGCAGGAGCTGGCGAGAGAAATAAGTCTGTGCTTCAGGTATTACACGGTGACATTCAGAGGCAAGCGCGTCGAGCGGGCGATTTTTGCCGGCGGCGGGACCTATGAAAATATATTGCTTAACGTGTTGAGACGACAGTTGACGGTGGAACTGGAAATCGCTGAGCCGTTCAGAGGTTTGAATATGGCCGGCGTCGAACTTAAAAGCGACCGAAAAGGCGACCTTTGTGAGTGGACGGTGGCTATCGGCCTGGCACTGAAAGGCCTGGCTGAGTAAAAAAGCGCCGAATCGATTATGAAAGATATAGACCTGCTTCCAGAATGGTATACCAGCAGCAAGCGCAAGCAGCAGAGCTTGCGCAGCCAGTACATGGTGCTGGGTGGTATCGTGGCAGTTATGGTTGTATGGAATTTCATAACGGCCGGCTCATTGTCCTCGGCCAGGGCGCAGCTCGACGCGGATAAGTTTAAGTGTGTCAGGGCCCAGGCTGTTCTCGGGCAGGCACAAAAAATTACCGGCCGGGTTGAAAATCTTAAGAAAAAGGCAAAGCTGCTTGATGATATAGATTCGAGGATAAATATCGCCAACCTGCTCAGCGAGCTGAGCTTCCTCGTCGATGGAAAGATTGTGCTCAGTGACGTCAGCTTCGAGGCCCGGAAGTTCCAGGCCGGCAGTCAAAAGAGTCCTTCTCCATCCGGTATCCGTGTGGCGGCAGCGGCATCGAAAAAAGGTGATGTCGAGCCTCTCGGCGATGTGAAGTTTGCAGTGATACTTCTCGGCATTGCGGACCAGACTTTGGACGTCGGCAAGTTTGTACGCAGGCTGGAGGAATCGGACTATTTCTGTAATGTGTCGCTGGCGTTTTCCCGCAGCAAGAGCATTAAAGTTGTGACCGGACAGACAGATGAGCAGCGACAGGTAAGCGAGTTTGAAATCAGTTGTGAGCTGGCCAACTATCGGATTGAGTAACGAAGGTCGAGTTTGGAGTAACCTCGAAAAGGAACGGATTTTAAACGATATGCGGTTTCGAGTTAAACAACAGGTTCTGATTTTGATTGCCGCGGCGGTCCTGGTCGCAGGGTTTGTCATTTTCAGATATTTGCCGATGCACAGGAAGGATGCGGCGTTGAAGCAGGAGCGAGTATCGCAGGCAGGTCTGGCGGAACGTGCGCAGGCGGCAGAGGCTGAGATGCCGAATCTGCAGGCGCAGCTCGATGAGCTCGAAGACAGGCTTGCCGACTTTGATTTCAAAATACCTTACGACACGCAGTTGGGACAGTTCCTCGGCAGGGTTGCCGCCCTGATGGATGAGCACAAATTGACCGAGCAGCAGATTGCGCCGCATAAAGAGATAGAATCCGGGTTGCTGGTTTGTACGCCGGTAACGATGAAATGCAGGGGCCGTCTTGACCAGATTCGCAGGTTCTGCCGGTCGCTTCAGGGCCTTGACAGGGCCGTGCGGATAGAAAAGTTTCGTCTTGTAAACGATTCCGAATACAAAGGTCAGCTTCGAATGGAAGCCGAGGCGGTTATATATCACAGGGACCCGGCGAGCCGGGGCTAAAAAGTAATTATCAGATACGGATAAAAAATGAGAACGAACGGCGACAAAACAGACAGAACGTTGAATCGGCTGGTTAATCGGCTGTCGGCGGACAAAAAGAAATGCGTCATAGCGGCCGCTCTTATAGTGCTGATGATATTCATGTGGGTCCGGTTGCTCGGCGGCAAAGGGCCTCAGTCGGCCAGAGCTGCAGAAGGTAGTCAGCCGACCGGCGGCAACCAGAACTCCGGTGTGGAAAATTTGAAAGTAGAGTTTGTTGAACTTCCGTACGTCGAAGGAAGACACGACGTACTTGCAAGGGATTTCTTCAGGATGGACGGACAGTTTTCAGGTACGTCGGAGGCGAGTATTGTCTCGGCGGACGCAGGTAAAGACGGTGTACGAGAAGTGGCTCAGGGACTGAGGCTCGATGCGATAAGCATGGGGCCGCAGCCCGAAGCGTTTATTAATGACAAGTTAGTGAAGGTTGGCGAAACGGTTGTTGTCGAAGGTTCGAAATCGTACCAGTGTCAGGTAAGGTCGATTAGAGCCAATTCAGTGATTGTGAAATATGAGGAAACTGAGATTGAATTGAAATTAAAGCAGCCTGATTAGGCTGCGAAACGGTTTGAGGATTAAGCCCATCGAGATGGTTTGACGGGCATTTAGCAAGGAGATTAATCATGAATGCAGGTGTAATATCACGCAAATTAGCGAAAGTAAACGGACGATTTATCGTCTGGACGCTGGCGGCTGTCCTGGCTGCGGCTATGGCGGTCGGCGACGTTGATTCGACGGTTAAAGAAGATGTTTATGCGGCGGAAGTGATTCCCAGTGCAGGTGCAGCGGAAATTTCCGAGCCCGCCGAAGAGCAGATTGAGCCCGGCCCGAGCATACAATCGCTCAGCTTCAAGAAAGATATGAGCATAAGGGACGCCCTGCGATTCCTGTCAGCGAAGTACCAGAAGAACATTGTGCCTTCAGCAGGAGTTGACGGCGTTGTTACTGTTACGAGCCTGTATGACGTGACCTTTGAGCAGGCCCTGCAGGCGATTCTCGGTTACGGTTTCAAATACGACGAGGACGGCAACTTCATCAGGATATATACGGCCGAGGAATACAAGAGAATTAAGGAAGATAAGCAGAGGATGATGCATAAGGTCTTTACGTTGTACTACGTAACAGCCGAAGAAGCAGCCAAGCTTTGCAGGCCGGTATTAAGTAGCTCAGCCATTATGCAGGCCAGCAGCGATGCCGAAACAGGCGTATCGACAGGTAAAGATGGGGTGGGCTCGGATACCGGCGGCAATAGTATGGCACTTCACGATACTATTGTGATTTATGACTTTCCTGAAAACATTGCCAAGGCCGAAGGGTTATTGGCATCGATTGATGTCAGACCTCAACAGGTCTTGATTGAGGCGACAATTCTAAGCGCAACCCTGACTGATGGTATGGAATTTGGAATTGACTGGAACCTGCTTGGAGGCGTCAGTTTGGATGGTGCCGCAGCAACGCAGGATTATGTTACGGGAGATACAGTTGATAGAGGTACTGAGGCAACTACCCCAATCACGCAAATAGCTGCCGGAGCTTTTGCAGGAACGGCAATGGAGACTTTTGGATTTGCCAGCAAAACAGCTTCCGGAGGACTGAGAATTGGGATAACCAGTGGGAATTTGGCGGCCATTTTAACCGCTCTGGAAACTACTACCGAAATTACGGTTCTGGCAAATCCTAAGATTCTCGCGCTGAACAAGCAATCGGGAACAGTGTTTATCGGGCAGAAACTTGGCTACAGGGACAGAACCACTATTTCCGACTCAGGCCAGGCTACTGTCGGTGAGGTAAAGTTTCTCGATACTGGTACAAAGCTGTCTTTCAGACCCTACATAGGCAACGATGGTTATATCCGTATGGAGATTTACCCTAAAGACAGTACCGGTGAGCTTGATGCTGAAGGTATCCCGACTGAAACTACTGCCGAATTGACAACCAACATTATGGTTAAGGATGGCGAAACTATTATTATCGGGGGCCTGTTCAGAGACGCTATAACAACGTCGCGCTCGCAGATACCTTTGCTCGGTGACTTGCCCATTGTAGGGGCTGCGTTCAGAGGCACCAATGATAGAAATGTGCGTCAGGAAGTGATTGTTATACTCACGCCGCACATAATTGATGAGCCTGCTCAGCTTGCCGATGCCAGGGAAGTCAGGGACGTCAAACTGATTTCCGACGGCGCACATAAGAGTCTCAGCATCATCAACAGGACGCGAATCTTCGAGGAAAGGTTCGAAATAGCCAAACAATACTACGAGGACGGTTACTACCAGGCCGCACTGGCGGAACTGGAGTATATACTTGAGGCGCGCCCGAATTATCCCGATGCGCGGCGCCTAATGGATGATATCAGGGAGAAAATTTCACAGGAGAGCTTGTAGCAGGTGGCGTAAAACCACCGCGCCGCTCCTCTTGCGAACAGCAGGATGCAGCCGTGGTGATTCATAGTTTTAGAAGGTGTTGAAAAATATGGTTTTGAGACTGTCGATAAAAAAAAGGTCGGTACCTTTGGTGCCTATGGGTGTTGGTCTTGCTGCATTCGTTCTGGCCGCGGCGCTGTTGGTACACCTTTGGCAGAGAAGCTTCGGAGTTGGGTGGTTTATTGTAGAGGCTGTTTGTTGTTTAGCGGGCGCTATGGTCGTGACCTGGCTCGGCTGGTGCTTACACCGCCTGCTGGAGTCCGTCACGTCCATAGCACGCCAGCTAAAACAGGACGGCGAGGCCAATAAACTTGAAGGTACCGACGCCGAGGAGCTCGCCGACGCCATAGCCCGAAGAATAGACCGTTACAGGCAGAAGCAGCTTTCACTCGAAGAGCATATCAAGCAGCTTCAGATTCAACTGCAGCTTGCACAGCGCCAGAAGCAGAACACCGACGCGATTATTTACAGCATTCGTGACGCTGTTATTGTCGTCGACGAGTTCAACCGGCTGCTGATGGCGAACGAAGCCGCCGGTGATTTATTCGGCTTCGATTACAAGGATTCACAATACAGTCCCATCAGCAAGATTATTCAACAGGACAAGGAAGAGTTCACCACGTTCCTGAGCAAAAGCCGAATCAACAAGTCACGGGCGTCGAGACGAGAGATGGAGTTCGTCGATGGTGACAGGACCAGGACCTTCGACTGTATCATATCGTGTGTGTACGACAAGCGCGAGCAGGTCTGCGGGACGGTGGCGGTGCTGCATGACATTACGCGGGAAAAGGAAATCTCGCAGATGAAGAATGATTTTGTCAGTCACGTTTCGCATGAGCTCAAGACGCCGCTGGCCTCGATTACCGCCTATGCTGAAATGCTCGCCGACGACGAGGTCACCGATGAGAAGACGCAAAAAGAGTTCTACTCGATTATCCAGAGCCAGGCGAACAGGCTCAGCAGGCTGATTGAGGACATCCTCAATACCGCCCGAATTGAGTCAGGCCTTATTAAGGTGGACAAGAAACCGATGAGCCTGACCATCCTGATTGAAGAGCAGCTTGGCATGATTAAGGGATACGCCGAAGAAAAAAACATTGAAATTATCACCCAGAAGCCGATTATTTTCGACCAGGTTTACGTCGACCATGACATGATGGCGCAGGTAATCGTCAACCTGCTGTCGAACGCCGTCAAGTATACGCCCAACGGCGGCAAGGTCTCGATTGAAACCGAGGTGGATGAAATCGCCAAAGCTGTCCGGGCCAAAGTCAGCGATACGGGTGTCGGTATTCCCCAGGACGAAATCGAGCACGTTTTCGACAAGTTCTACAGGGTCAAGGCCAACAATAAACAGGCTAAAGGGACGGGTTTGGGACTGAACCTCGTCAAACAAATAGTTGAAAAGGTGCACGAAGGCAGGGTTTTTGTCACCAGCACGGTAGGCCAGGGAAGCACTTTCGGTTTCGAACTACCGCTGGCTGTCAATGAGCCTGCCGCAGTGACAGGTTAAATGAATACAAAACGCCGGGAGGCGAGATTCCAGCCGAACAGCGGCATTAGTTAATCGTTGGAGGAATGGTAATGGCGGACAAAAAGGTACTGGTTGTGGATGATGAAATCCATATCGTGCACGTGGTGACGATTAAGCTGCGAAACAACGGCTACGACGTGGTTTCAGCCTCAGACGGCGCGGAAGCTTACGAGCTGGCGTGCAGCGAAAAGCCCGATATCGTCGTGACGGACTATCAAATGCCGGTGATGACCGGTTTGGAGCTTATCGAGAAGCTTCGCCAAACCGAGCAGACCGCCGACGTTCCGGTAATCATGCTCACGGCACGCAGCTTCGCCGTGGAGGACGAGCAGAAACAACGGTTGAAAATCAGTAAATGTCTCAGTAAGCCGTTCAGTCCGAAAGAGCTGCTTCGGGACATCGAAGACGTCCTGTATCAGCAGGCGGTAGCTCAGCAAGGCTGAAAACGTAAGGTAAGGGTGATATGGCTGAAACCTTAGACAAAAGAACGGGTGCTTTACGAGTGTTTGATTTCAAAGACTTTGGCCGGTCTGTCAACAGTCTCGGCTCGGCCTTTGCGATTAGTGACAATAACGGACAGCTCGTTTACATTACCGACCCGGACGCCTTGGCGGTTGATAAACAGTCACTGGCGGGAGTATGCCAGTCGCTTCTTAAGAATTGCAGCCAACAGAAGCAGTCGGATATTGCCGTGCAAATTGATGAAAACTGTCTTGCCGTGATACTGTCGCAGGGCACCAACGGCGGCGGTTGCAAGGATTGCAGCGGTGTCGCGGTGATTAATATCGGCCCCGGCGGACAAAGCCAATCGCATATAACGGCACTTAAGCAGATGCTGACACTGTTGGCAAGGAGCTTTCTTGCCGAGGCAAAGGCAACTAAGCAAATCGAGATGGTCAGTTCCGAGTTGTCGCAGATGTACGAGGAGCTTGTCCTGCTGCACAAGTTAAGTGCAAATATGAAGGTCACGGAATCCGACTGCAACTATCTGCAGATGGCCTGTGACTGCCTTACTGATATCGTATCCGTCGAGGGTATTGCCGTTCTGGTTGAAAAACAGGTTGATGACCACAAGCAGCTTGTAATAGCAGCCGGCGCAGGGCTTATTGATATCGACTGGCATATGGCGGCGGTCATACTTGACAGGTTGGAAGAAGAGATGACAAAAGGCAAAGAGGCCCTGCTGGACAGCGAGGTCGATGCGCCTTTAAGATACCACTGGCCTGATAACATACGAAACGTAATAGCCGTACCGCTGATTGGAAAAGAGAAGGCCTCGGCCGGTCCGTCCGGCCTCAGGGGACACGAGCACAATATAATCGGCCTTATGGTCGCTGTTAACCGTATCGGTAAAGCCGATTTTGACAGCATCGACGCCAAGCTTTTCAATTCGGTAGCCAACGGCTGCGCGGTGTTTATAGAAAACGGCCGATTGTTCAACGACCTCAAGGAGCTTTTCGTCGGCTCGCTAAAGGCGTTGACCAGCAGTATTGACGCCAAAGACCAGTACACAAGAGGCCACTCCGAGCGGGTCGCCTTCATATCCAAATGGATTGCAGAGCAGTTAGCCGCCGTTGAAGGCATCGGCCCCGAGCAGGTGCACAAGATTTACCTGGCCGGCCTGCTCCATGATATAGGAAAGATGGGTGTTGACGATGTCGTGCTGCGAAAGCAGGGCAGGCTGACCGATGAGGAGTTTGCACGTATCAAGGAGCATCCTACTATCGGTGCCGGTATACTCGGCGGAATCAAGCAGATGAGAGAGATTGTTCCCGGAGTGCTCGGGCACCACGAGCGATGTGACGGAAAAGGATATCCTAACGGCCTCGAAGGCGAGCAGATTCCTTTAATAGCCAGGATAATAAGTCTTGCCGACAGCTTCGATGCTATGACAAGCAAGAGGACATACAGGGAGGCACTGACACTCGAGCAGGCGATGGAGGAGATTAGTAAGGGACTGGGGACACAGTTCGATGAAAAAATCGGCAGGCTGTTTCTGGAAAGCGACGTCTATCGTCTCTGGGATATGATTCAGGACGGCCTTAAGGATATTTACAGCACGGAGGACATGTCGAAATACGGCATGACCGCTGTGGGGACGTTAATAACATGAGAATTAAAAAACAGGACCATAACGATGTGACAATAGTCGAGCTGCAGGGAGAGCTTGACCATGAGTCCGTCGAATCACTGCAGAACGCAATTACGAGCGTAATAGCCACTCAGAAGAGCGGCATAGTGCTCGATATGAAGAACATAGATTTTATCGACAGTGCCGGCCTGGAGCAGCTTCTCTGGGCGCGGGACTACTGCGAAGAAAATCACTGTCAGTTGAGACTGGTTTCTCTCAGTGAAAATTGCAAAAAGGTACTCGAGCTTACAAGGCTCGAAGGCCAGTTCGATTGCTATGCCGAGACGGCCGAAGCGGTAAAAAGTTTTGCGTAACGGCCGGGAGTTATAGTTATGTCTGAAGTAGCGATAGGAAACAAGATGCAGCTGGGGCAGCTGCTGCTTGCTCACGGTGTGGTCACCGAAGAGCAGATAGACCGCGCGCTGACCGAGCAGCGGGAAAAGGGACACAACAAGCTGCTCGGCGAGCTTCTGGTGGAAATGGGCTATTGCACGGAGAACCAGATAGCCGAAGCTCTGTCCGAGGCTTACGGCGTCCCGTACGCCCAGGTCAATCCGAAACTGTGCGACCCCAAGGCGGTGGAGCTGTTGCCCCGCGAATTTCTCGAAGAGCACATCGTCCTGCCGCTGTTCAAGGTGTACGACGCGCTGACCGTGGCTGTCAGTGAGCCGACAAATGTCTTTCTTATAGATGAGATTGAGCGCATAAGCGGCTGCCGCATCCAGGTCGTATGTGCCACCACAAAGGATATCAAGGCCACGCTGCAGGCCTATCTGCCGGCAGCCCACGTCTTTGTTATTGATGATATCATCGAGGAAGACGGACTTGAAGATTTCACGCTGATAGAAAGCATCACACAGGATATAACCAACCTCGAGGAGATGGCCGGCCAGTCGCCGGTGGTCAAGCTCGTCAACTATATCATTTTCAACGCTGTGCGGGAAAACGCCAGTGACATCCACATCGAGCCCGACGATAAGGTTCTTCGTGTGCGGTACAGGGTCGACGGCAGGCTCTACGAGAAGATGAAGCCTCCGTTCCAGATGCACCCGGCAATCGTATCCCGAATAAAAATCATGGCCGAGCTGGACATCGCCCAGAGGCGCCTGCCTCAGGACGGCGGTATTCATGTTCTGGTCGAAGGCAAAGCGGTTGACCTGCGCGTCTCGGTGATGCCCGGAAACTTCGGTGAGAAGGTCGTTATCCGTATCATCAATCCGCAGAAGGTACTCTTTAATCTGGAGTCGCTCGGTTTCGCCTATAACAACCTGCAGAATTATCGTAACATCATGCGTTCACCCAACGGCATAATACTCGTCACCGGCCCCACCGGCTCCGGCAAGAACACCACGC
>CAZFHM010000041.1:0-14258 GCA_964518825.1 uncultured Pirellulales bacterium | reverse complement strand
ATGGTGGCTATAAAATATCTATAGAAAATAGCGGTTTTTCAGAGGCCCCAATTACTTATAAAATGTCCGAATCTGGAAAATTAACGTATATCTTGTTAAACGCTGTAACTTGGTTGTAGGCATCTACTTCTCATTATCGCAGAGATTTTGCCAATAGACGAACATTTTCAAAAAACGGGGTACTTTTTTGCTCTACGCAGGAACAAGCATACAAGTACATCGCAGCTGACCATGTCTGCCAGTCTTGGCCTTGAGGTGTTCCATCCTGGGCTCTATGCCATTCTGTGAAACTAAACTCAATATCTGCTTCTCGACCCGACTATATGAGTTTTTTAGAAAAAATCACAAAATCGAAAGATTATATTTGACTAACCAGTCGATACTGACTAAATAGCCGAAAGTGACTAAATAGTCGAAACTGACCAAATAGTTGGTACTAACCTGAATAGTTGAGATTTTATCATCGTAAAAAGCAAGCATTCTAAACCGAGAAGCAACCACACTCGTCAGCGACGCAGCGCAAATATTACACGCCAAAAGATACTGAAAGCTGCGAAAGTCGTATTTGCCGAGAAAGGGATGGACTTGACACGAATAGATGAAATCTCAGAACGTGCGGATGTCGGTAAAGGCACCTTCTATTACCATTTCAAAGGTAAACCTCAGATTATCAGGGAGCTTATTAAGGGCATCCTGGATGAGCTAGTGGCGACTATGGAGGAAAAATGCAAAGATGCTTCTGATGTTCCGAGCCTGCTCAATAATTTAATAGGAGCACATATTGAGTTCTTTAGTAAACGCTGGGAAGATTTCGTGCTCTACTTTCAAAGCCGAAGCGATTTGAATCTCCTGGAGTGCTATCCCGGCATCGAAACCCCATTTATTGAATATCTGGAGTGTATTGAAGGCCTTTTGGAGTCCGTTATCAAAAGTAAGCTGCCGCAGCCGGTTTTGCGTCGTATCGCATGCGCAATCACAGGTTTTGTGTCCGGTTACTATTCATTTGCAACGATAGAGCCACAGGACGAGAACATTGACGAAGTATTTGCTTCGTTACAAGGTGCTATGGTGGCAAGTCTGGAGCGTTTTATTAAGGAAGCACTACGGTCAACAGTATCCGGCGGAAATTCTCCTAAGGATATATAAAAAATTTTATGGCAATGCCATGCAAGGCGAGGTTTTCAACCACTACGTAGATAAACAAGGAGTAAAAATGGAAACACAAACAATAGTTGAGCAAGCGGTGTTACAGTCTGCATGGGGTATCGCATCAAGCTTCGACATTTACAATTGTGACCCCGATGCGATTCGCAGCGCCGAAAGGATTCGGCAATTCGTGGTCGAGCTGTGTGATTTGATCGAGATGAGAAGATTCGGTGAGACAACAGTTGTTAATTTCGGCGAGAATGAGCGGGTGGCCGGCTACTCGATGATGCAGTTAATCGAGACGTCACTCATTTCCGCCCATTTTGCCAACATGACAAATGCTGTCTACCTGGATGTTTTCAGTTGTAAGCCCTACGATCCAGAAATAGTTGCTGACTTTGCTCAGAGATTCTTCGGGGGTTCTCACTGCATCACACATAGCAACCTGAGACTGTAAGCTATGTATAATATTCGCATAATAAATGACTTGGAGCAATGCCGCGATATTTGGAAAAGTACCATACCTCAGGAGACTATATGGGATATATGGGAGTTCCGTGCCTGCTTCCAGAAGCATTTTCAGCGACCGGCTTGTTTCATTGCTGCCGAAAATTCCCGCGGTCTTACAGAAGTTTTGCCTCTCAGTTGGATAGAGGAGGCTCAACGCTATGGCTATTTTCCCGGGGAAACCTGGCAGGGCAAGACCTGGCTTGAGCAGAATCGCATTCCAGCCGGCAACGGAATACTTTGCGATATGTTAAATCGTTGTCCGGGGCCATATCACCTTCGCTATTTACTGCCGTCTTTAGAATCCGCATCCAGAAACCAATGCGTTGTTGACGAAGTAGGGTATTTGTTTAGGCCGTCGAATTATAACTATGATATCGAGAACTATTTCCAGCAGTTTTCGAAAAAGTCGGCAAAAAACATAAAGCGTGAAATAGCTTCATTGCAAGCGGGGGCATGTTATCGCTGTGATGACATTTCAGACTTTGAACATATGGTGCAATTGAACGTTAATAACTTTGGCGATAGTTCCTATTTCTATGACCTTCGTTTTCGGGAAAGTTTCCGCACGCTGATGCACTACCTTAATGAGAAAGGGTGGCTGCGCATAATAACCATTATAATCAACTCAGATATAGCTGCTGTTGACATAGGATGTGTTTATCGCGGAGATTATACTTTACTCGGAGGCGGAACGAATCGTGACTATCCCGGAGTGGCAAAACTGATAAACCTGTACCACATGCAGCGAGGCTGCCAAGAACGGTTTAATCTTATCGACTTTCTGTGCGGAGATTTTTCATGGAAGCAGAAGTTTCATCTTACCGCCAGACCGTTGTACCTGCTGTCAAATTGCTCGGTCGAAACTCATCCTTCGGAAGACCTGGAACTGAGGGGGGCAGGACATGTCGAATAGGCGCGTATTGGTTGTGGGGACAACTGCCGATTATATTGATATCATTAACCGACGATTTCCAAAAAGGGCCGTCTTCGTTACAGATGTTAACGAGCGAGCCAGGGCTACAGAGCCTTCACCCGGGTCAAATGACGAACTGCTGTGCGATATTAGCAAGCCCGAACAGATTGTTGCTGCATTACGAAACCACTTAAATCAACGGCAGATGGAGCTGAGCGGAATCACCTGCTTTGACTGCGAGTCGATGTCAACAACTGCGTTTATTGCTCATTCGTTTGGGCTTTCCTATCCTTCAGCCGAAGCTATTACGGCATGCAGAAGCAAGTACGTCTGTAAGAAGGCTTGGCGACAAGCTAAACTGTCATGTCCCGATATGGAGCTTGTTCATAATGCCTCCGATGCTGTGAGTTTCCTGCACAGAATAGATGGTCCTGCTGTACTCAAACCCCTGACCGGCAGCGGAAGCGAGCTTATTTTTTTATGTTCCACAGAAGATGACTGTGTGGTTGCATTTAATACACTTCGATCCAGATTGGCCCGCCATTCAGGTCGGCGAATGTACGCACCGTACATTTGTGATGGAAGAAAAGTTGACCCTCACATGGTATTTGTCATTGAGGAGTTTGTTCGAGGCGATGAGTACAGTTGTGATTTTGCAGTCGATGCGGGTCACGTTGAAATTTTCCGTATAGCTAAGAAAATCCTCAATCCGAAACAGGCATTCGGGACAACCTTGGCCTATCTCCTGCCAAGCACACTTCCCGAAGGCCTTGGGGAAAAGAGCTTTCGCAATCAGTTACGTACAGCGGCTGCGTCCCTGGGTCTGGACCGGGCTATATGCATGCTGGATTTTATTGTCCGAGACAACCAGGCCATTATGATTGAATTAGCACCTCGCCCGGGAGGCGATTGCATTCCACCTTTGCTGTTGAATAGTTGCGGAATAGACATCCTTGGATGCTCGCTCGACTTTGCGGAGGGGCATCCCTTCATCTCAGGCACGTCCCTGCAATGGCGGCCCCTTGTTGGTGTTCGTCTTTTCGCGGGACACGACGGTGAAATCGAGCGAATTGATGTCTCGGCCTTGCTCAAAGACAGGCGTGTAGTGGAATATCATTTAACGCAAGGTCCGGGCCACCGAGTCATCCTTCCACCTGAAGACTACGAATCCCGGCTTCTGGGCTATGTCATCTTTGAACCAACAGGACCTAAAAGCATCGAAAGTGAGTGTATTGAAATCGCCTCTAAACTAAATATCGAAATGAAGAGACAGGAATGTGCGATAGTGAGTCCATCCTGAAAACTGCCGGTGAATCGACCGAGCAAGTCCCAGCCGTACTCGATCAGGCTGAAATCCGCTCCTTTGTAAGCAGCTTTCTGCGACGGCGAGACATATTTCTACAAGCATCTCGCCGGTATGGCTCTCCTCTTTATCTGGTAGAAGAAAGTGTTTTACTTGAGCGGGCCAGGCAATTTTCCGAAGTTTTCTGTCAGGTGTTGCCTGATGTACGTGTTTATTACGCAATGAAGAGCAACAACCACCCTCAGATTGTTAAAACGTTAGTAAATGCGGGACTGAACCTGGATGTTTCCAGCGGTTTGGAGCTTCAAATTGCTCTCGACAGCGGCGCAACCGATATCGTTTTCAGCGGACCTGGTAAAACTGAAAAAGAATTAACTCTCGCTGTCGAAAACAGTGAGCGTACAACAGTATTGATTGACAGCTTTGGTGAACTTGAGCGTCTACAGCGTGTAGCAGACGAAAAGGATACCTCTATTTGTGCGGGGGTAAGGCTTACAACAGACAGCAACGGGCTATGGCGCAAGTTTGGAATCCCTTTGAATGACCTATCACAATTCCTTGATAAGGCAAAACATTGCAACCACGTATCTGTTCATGGACTCCAGTTTCATACGAGTTGGAACCTTGACCCATACAATCAGGTGAACTTCATAGCCAGCTTGGGTAATACTCTTGGTAAATTGACTTCCGCTCAGCGGTCGATGATAGAGTTTATAGATATTGGAGGAGGATTCTGGCCGAGCCAGGGCGAATGGCTACAGTCTTCTGGTGTATCACAGAGTTACCTCTCTTCCGCCAACAAGTTGCGTTCAGCGTCTACGACCTGCCACTACAAGCGTCAGTCGATTACCATCGAAGAGTTTGCCGGTCATATCGCTCAAGCAGTGTGCACTCATTTGTTCCCTCACGTGTCCTGCCGCATCTGTGCCGAGCCGGGTAGATGGCTTTGCAATGATGCCATGCACCTGCTATTGACGGTTCTGGATAAAAAAGCAAAAGACTTGGTCATCACCGATGCCGGCACAAACGCCATTGGATGGGAGCGGTTCGAGACAGATTATTTTCCGGTAATCAATCTATCTCGTCCTGAAACTATTGAGCATGAATGTTACATTCTTGGTTCGCTATGTACGCCGCACGATGTGTGGGGTTACTCTTATTGGGGAAAGGACATCGAGCCTGGTGACGTTCTGATGATACCGACGCAGGGCGCTTATACATACAGTCTTCGGCAGGAATTTATCAAGCCGCTTCCCACAGTGGTGATGTTAGACAAAAGCAACAGTTCTTAAAGCAGCTACTTTAAATTCACATAAAGACTGGACCAGGAATTGAGTGCAGGTCACAAATTTTGGGGAGCGCTCCAACTTATGGCTTCAGCTATTTTGACCCCATCGACGGCTGTGGAGATTATTCCGCCTGCATAGCCTGCACCTTCACCGGCTGGATATAGGCCTTTAATAGCGGGGCTCTGGAAAGTTTCATCCCTGACAATCCTTATCGGTGAAGAACTTCTCGATTCTACTGCGGTCATAACAGCATCGTTCATCGCGAAGCCGTTGAGTTTTTTGTCCATTTGTGAAATCGCCAGCCTGATGGTTTCAACAACAAATCCCGGCAGGCATTCTGAAAGGTTACACAGTGTGGTTCCCGGGGTGTACGATGGCATAACCTGGCCAAGTGAATTTGAAGGCCGGCCGGTAAGGAAATCACCAACAAGCTGGACAGGCGCAAAGTAGTTTTCGCCTCCGGTCTGGAATGCTTTTCGCTCCCATTTTCGCTGGAACTCAATCCCGGCAAGCGGGCTTGTACTTCCAAAGTCCCGTGGGCTGACACCGACTAACAGTGCACTATTTGCATTAGGACGATTTCGAGAATAACGGCTCATGCCGTTTGTTACTACGCCTCCGGGTTCAGATGAAGAAGCTATCACCTCCCCACCGGGGCACATACAGAATGTATAAGCAGAGCGGCCATTCTCGCAGTGGTGGACCAGCTTATATTCAGCCGGGCCAAGAAGCCGATGAGATGCAAATTTGCCGTACTGAGCCTTGTCTATCATGCTCTGGGGATGCTCAATACGAACACCTATTGAAAACGGCTTTGCTTCTATAGGTATGTCCAGTTGGGCCAGCATCTCGAATGTGTCCCTTGCGCTGTGTCCCAGGGCAAGGGCTATGGTGTCTGTCTCGATGTTTTCAGAGGCGTTAACAATTGCGCCGGCAACTTTGCTGTCTTTTATTTTAATACCTGTCAGTTTTGTTTCAAAGCGAACCTGTCCGCCTAACGAGATAATTGTATTGCGGAGGTTCCTTACTATCTTAACGAGATTGTCTGTGCCGATATGAGGCTTGGCCTGATAGAGTATTTCTTCTGGTGCTCCGGCCTTTACAAATTCTTCAAGAACTTTTCTTGAACGGTTATATTTATCCTTTATCTGGGTAGTAAGTTTCCCATCGGAAAAAGTGCCTGCTCCGCCTTCACCAAACTGCACATTAGATTCCGGGTCGAGCTGCCCGTTACGCCAAAAGTTTTGGACATCCTTTACTCTTGAGCTGACTTCCTTTCCTCTTTCTATCAGTACAGGCTTAAAGCCCAGTTGTGCAAGGAGCAAAGCAACAAAGAGACCGCAAGGCCCGCTTCCAACGACAACAGGACTCGGGCCGTGTATATTGCCGACTGCTGGTAGCTGGTAATTTATACGAGGGGCTGGAGAAACACTGATGTCTTGCGAAAATCTCGAAAGCAGTTCAGGCTCGTTCCTTAGTCCCGCGTCTATCGTATAAACAGCCACAATATGGTTTTTACGCCTTGCGTCTATGGATTTGAGGACTATAGTAAAGTTGAGCAGTTGGTGCTCTGGGATACCCAGACGTTCCAAAATGCTGCTAACCAGGGCTTCTTCCTTGTGGTCGAAAGGTAATGTTATATCTCTGAGTCTGAGCATAAGTTTAATTTTTTCCGGTGAATTAGTAATTTCCCGGTATAGCTAAATATACAGGGTGCATAATCTCCATTCAAACAAATCCTGTCTATATAAGTAATTAATGATGAGTGATTAAGAGCCTCTAACAGAATGAATTGTTGCACCGAAAGCGAGCGTTTTTTTGCTCCGACAACGCAGCCGGGCGAAAAACAAGCTGCTTGAATGCAAAGGCATTTTGTTAGACGCTCTAAGAGTTACCGGCTTAAATCCGCGCTAATCTGCGTAAATCCGTGGTCATAATCCATCGTTATTGAATAGCTCTGAATCCGTGCGATATACCCACAGGGTGCAGTTCAAGGCCTGCTTTATACAGACGAAAACTTCGTCTTCACAGACTTTCGAGAATCTTGGCTGACCAGTCAATCGTAGATGGATTTTTCCCATCGGGAAATCCCGGCAGTGCCAGCATCCCTCTGGGGTCCGCTTTAATATTAATGCTCTGGTTCCATTGGCCGTCACGGGGATTAAACCACTGAAAACTATATGATGTGTTAGGTTTAAATCCGCTTAAAGTTGGCAGTACCGCTTGGTTCTCGAAGTAGAGCAGGGCAAAATCTTTTTCAGCAGTAATCATCATAAACGACCAGCCGTCCAGGCCTCTTTCAGGACTGTTCGGGGCTTTTTGCGGATGTATATTTTGTGAGCCGGGCTGTAATTGCTGGTACTTATCTCCTTCGGACAATATAAATGCCGCCAGATGCTGCATATACCCGCCTGATTCGAACTTCAACGCGTCCCAGAAATGCGGACGGGCGCCCGCAGGCTCTCCGGTCGTGGTAATATCATAAGCGCCGGTACCGTGTACGTGGCCGGATAAGCCCCCCGAAAGAACCGAGCCGTACATCTGTGCGCGTGAAAAGTAGTTATCGCGTGCTGAATCAGCCGGCGGCCGTTCACCGTTCGGCATGTTTATTTCATGATGCCAGCCTGTGTAATAAGGCTCGAAATTTATGGCAGGATACGGAGGCTCGAGCTTGAAGAGAGTTTCAATCGCCGCGGAAACGCTGTGGTCGCGCGGCTTATTGCCTACGCTGTGCATGGTCAGCCATGGACAGTCCTGATTATGCCCGAACTGCTTATACGTAGAGTCGTTGATTAGCGTTGTGTGTGGCTGTCCAAAGGGCAACGGGCCGTATTTTTTCAGATGATAAGTCAATGCCTTGTTGAATTCGTCGGCGGTCAGGCTGTATTCTTTTGGAATCCAGTCGAGATGAATCCCGCTGAAAATGAAGTTATACGCACCGTATCTCGATATCAGGTATTGAACATATCGTGCGTACGATTCGTTAAAGTCAAAATAAGCCTTCCACGCCGGGCAGTTGTCCCTTCTTACGGTCTCTAATAAAGGGACAAAACCCTGCTCGGACAAATACCGCATTTTTTTGTCCAGGCTCTGAAAATACTCAGGAATAATATTATCAAAATCAGCCACGCCCTTATGCTCGACTGACATCCTGAAGGGCCTGTTGCCGTACTCATCGCGCATATTTTTTGCGGTCAGCTTGCCTTTTTCGACCGGGTAATCGAATTTTTCCCACGCGTTTCTCAGGTATATTCCGTTGGAATCCGCATAGGTAGCCGGATTACAGTCCGATTCCCAGTTTGGAAAACAGGCTATCATACTAACAGAATTGAAACCCTGCATTTTTCGATAAGCCACCGCGTCCTCAAAACCGATTCCCGCAGCCGGCACGTAATTTTCTGCCGGAGCAGCACCCCTAAAGGGCAGCCGCCACGTGGCCCCCGCAAGCCATGTGTCACCGACCATAAAGAACGCTGTGCCGTCGGCGTATTGTAATGCGTGTCCGTTTGGGCTCGGCCTAACGAAACCGCAGCGGTTGGGGTTTTGCAGTTTTTCTTCTTGCGTCCAGTCAACAGCGGTAAATTCTCCGGTATGACCGTTAAGCCCCTTATCTTGCGGCTGATTTGACCTGCTTATCCATTGCCATTTACCCGGTTCCGTCGCAACCATTCGTACAATGAAAACATTGCCGCCGTCCCAGAAACCGTAAATTCGTTTCGAGAAATTAGGCCCTTTCAGCTCTATCCAGCACGTCACATCCGTATAACAGTTCCTATAGTCCTTTTCCGCTTTCAGCGTTACTTCTTTCATTTCCCATACGTGAACATCCGGGGGACTGCCGGCGTTCACCGTATTAAGGGCAGCAATTGCCAAAAGCAGGAAAATGATACGAAAGAGCAACACGTTTTTATGTTTAGTATTCATAGAAGGTCAGATTATATCAAAAAAGTATGTATAATTCAACGCTGCAGAATAAACCGGTAATTGAATGTAAGTTCAATCATAATTTAGAATTGGACAGCCCGGCTTTTCTACAGGTAGAATGCTTCTGTGACAAAGGACCTTAAAGACAAAACTCTTGGTGAACTCGAGCAAATCGTAACCGGTCTTGCCGGGCAGAAGTATCTCGCTAAGTATATTTTCAGCTTTATCCACGCACATAATGTAAACGATATAGAGCGAATCACGCCCCTGAATAAGACTCTCCGCAGTAAGCTGACAACCGATGGTTATTATATATCACAGATTAAAATCGCCGACACGCTCATTGATTCCGACGGCACTACCAAGTACCTGTTCGAATTGGGCGACGGTAATCGCATCGAAGCGGTGCTTTTGCCGGGCAAAGAGAGACGTACTGTATGTATTTCTACACAGGCCGGCTGTGCAATGAACTGTCTTTTCTGCGCCACCGGCAAAGTGAAGTTCAAACGGAATCTGACCGCAGCCGAAATTGTTGACCAGCTCAATACAATCGCAAGCCGGTCTGACGAGCGAATTACAAACGTAGTCTATATGGGAATGGGCGAGCCGCTGAGCAATTATGACGCGGTGATAAAAGCTGTCCGTATTCTCAATGACCCTGACGGTAAAAACATAGGCATTCGTCATCAGGCCGTCAGCACCTGCGGCCATGCCGACGGTATCCGCAGGCTGGCGGACGAGAGCATCCGTCCGCGCCTGGCGATTTCGTTAAACGCCTCGGCCGACGGCACACGCGATAAGCTCATGCCGATAAATGCCAAATACCCCATATCGCAATTACTTGAAGCAGTTAAGTTCTACCAGACAAAGACACACAATCGCGTAACTTTCGAGTATGTCCTCCTCAAAGGCGTGAACGACAGCTTAGCAGATGCCCGCGCGCTCGCCAATTTGCTGAAGGGCCTGATGTGCAACATCAATTTGATTGAGTACAACCCTCATCCCGGCTGCGACCTGACGGCAAGCGACCGGCAGACAATCAAAAAATTCGAGGATGTATTAGCCGGTGCGGGTTTTGAAACTTCGATTCGTTTCAGAATGGGCCGAAAAATCAACGCCGCCTGCGGCCAGCTCGGAGCTAAGCCGAAACGACGCCATTAGAGTATTGAATAAAAAAGGGTGAGAGAAGGGACTTGAACCCTCGACCCCCAGATCCACAATCTGGTGCTCTAACCAGCTGAGCTACTCTCACCATGAAAACTACTCAGACAGGCCCAGACAGCCTGACCGAAACACTGATTCTACCGCCAAAAGACGCCGCCGTCAATCTCATTCAGACCAGACCCTCCAAGGTGCCGCTCAGTAAAAATTGCGGTGTCATTTTGCCAAAGCTTAGCTGTCAAATTGACAGGATTATGGCGCCGGTAAGTCCTGATAACCCCCGAAAAATCATTTATTTTAGCCTTTAAAGCACGTCATTAATTTCGGCACGAGTTTTGCATATTGGATAAGTGGAAAGAAAAAATTCAACAACGGCTGTTTAGCCTTAAGTGAAACAAAGAAAGGAGGTTTACTATGGCTCTGTTACCAGTACACAGATCGACACGAGGCGATATTGCCGGACTGCATCAGCAGATGGACGAGACGCTCAATTCATTTTTCGGTGACTGGCCTGGCTTGAGTTTCGAGAAAAGCCTCTGGCCTGCGATAGACGTTGCCGAGGACGACAACCAAATTACAGTAAAGGCCGAGGTGCCGGGCTGCAACGCCGAGGACATCGACATCTCGGTGCACGGCAATGCCCTTACCATCAGCGGCGAAAAGAAGCACGAGCAGGAAAAGAAGGAAAAGGGTTACTATCACGTCGAGCGCACCTACGGAAGTTTCCATCGGCAGTTGAATCTTCCCGGCGATGTCGAAACCGACAAAATCCAGGCTGCCTGCAAAAACGGCGTACTGACCGTTACACTGCCGAAACAGGAAAAAGCCAAGGCCACGAAGATTAAAGTGAAAGGTCAATAAACCGGTACTTCCGGTCTATAACACTGTGGTTTCAAATTCTTTCAGCCTCCGGGACATTCGGAGGCTTTTTTTGTTTACCTGCTGATTGTCCTCGTTCTTCCGATTAAAGACGGCATCCTCAGGCACACCCTGTCCCGCGGAGCGTGGTTTCGGTAATCGGGTTCAATGTAGTGTCCGAATCACACATTACAGGGACTTCCATCAGCTCTTCTATCGACATGTCAATAAGCTCTCGCCCTGTGTCTTGTTGTGTCTGCTCCAGGAATGTTTGTGTACTGTCGAGACATAAAGCGCACAGCAGTACAAGGAGTAGTGTTCTCGATATTAGAAGGCCTTTATTGCCCATCGCTTCATATCCTGTAAAAGGCGCACAGATTCCCGATTCAGATAGTATATCTCTTTTTTTCGTATATTTTCCCTACTGCCTTGACAATAATTTATGCCGGTGTGAATTGCAGAGCTGAGTTTGAAGATATATCCGGATGGAACATCGGATAAGGCGTGTGTTATCGGCCCTTTCTCTGTCCGAAAATTCGTCTCATTTGCCGGGCTGGCATCGGCCTAATGGTCGCTGACCCGCCAGGTCACGGCACGAAGCTCCGGCACATCCCATCCAGCCCCGCACCGATGACAGGTTTCCATGTCGGGCCGGCGCATTTTCCCGCAGTTCCGGCATGTCACCAGCGTCGTTGTATCCCTTGTGAGCAGGTAGGTTATACCGGCTGCTATACCGAAAGCCACCGCCGCGATAATCCACAGCACCTGCCCCTGCTTTGGTAAACCCACTGCCACAGCATCTTTCTTTATGAACCAGGCAATCACCGCACCGAGTACGAGTGAAGGCGAGATGATTAAAAAGGTCGCCAGAAAAGAGCTGACTGTACCGACTGATTTTCTGGAATGCCAGCCCACAAAAGACTCCGGTGGTAAAAATAAAGCCTGATGACCTGCAGTGGCCTCGAAGGATGATGTTGTAAAGTACGACACGAGCGACAATGCCGCGGGCCGCAGGTTTTCAAGCATATATCTGACAACAAGATAGAGAGGACCGCCGGCCTTCGCGTAAGAGTCAAGGATGCCGTAACGCTGTAAATCTCGAAAGGCCCCGTCTTCGCCGAATGTGTACGCCGATAATTTATGTGCGTCTGCTGAAAGCTGACCGACTACGGCGCCGAAGTTTCTGTCTCGTCCTCTTACGTGAATCACCGAATAGCTGAGCAGACGCTCCGGCCCGATTACCTCCAGGTCCTCGCCCAGTAAGGTTCCAATCCGCCCGTCGAGCTCGAGAGAATCTTCATCGAGTCGAAAAATATCGCTTGAAGCCGTAAGAACAAGTGTATCCGGCGAATCGTCCAGCCAGTGAAAGTCGAACCCGTCAATCGGAACAAGCTGCACCGGCTGACCGTCCACATAAGTTGTGTACTTTCGTATTTTAGTATTGGTGTATTCCTCTTCAGTCACCTTTCGCAGCGGCGGAATCCATCTGAACTCCCCGATTCGATTGAACTCATTTTTTTGAATTCTGCCGACGGCCACCGGCTTACTGCCTCTTATTTGAGGCCCCTTGGTTACTGTCCGGCCGGTGAAGTCTATCTTGAAAAAACGCGAAAGAATCGAATCAAAAAGTATGAACGAAGTCATACTACCACTGCCGCGGTCGGCCAGTGGGTCTGTGAATCGGCCGAGATTGTCCGAACTCTCGAGGACGGCTCCATTAGGCCCGGCGTAAAGACGAATGTCCTTTACCCATCTGTTCTCACCGGAGCCGACGCGGTAATATATGTCACACATCACGAATAACCCGAGATTTTTATCGAAGTAAACGATGTTGTGCATGTCGTTTGTTTTGTCGTACAAGGCTGCATAAACACTCTTAGTGCCGAATTGTTGGGTTTGCACTGCCAGCAGTTGGCTGGACCAAATTTCGGCCACTGCATCCTGCAACAGGCCCAGCGTACCATAAGCCACGCCATAGCCGATATAGCCCGTAAGCTCCGATTGCTTCACAACATTCGGCTCTAATTCAATCTCTTTTGGCAGTACGCCGGACGGCGAGATGCTCATCTTGCCGGTCCTGTCGATTACGAGCTCTTCATAGAAAGCAGCCTCTCCGATTTTCAGCACCCAGAATATCAGGGCTGATATCAGCAGCAGAACTACAAAACCGGTTGTCACCACTTTGCTTGTGTATTTGGTTAAAGGTTTCATCTTATTATTCCTAAAGCGGAATGGACATAAATACATTCCATACTCGTACAGCAAGGACCGCCGATGTTATGCCGAATATGAGCATAATCTCCGGACCGAAGCCTTTGATTATGATTAACGAAATTAAAATCAGGCAAAAAAACAATCCACCAAGAACTGCGACCTTGCGGTTTCGCCCAAGGCCGAGGTTCGACCCCAGCAGGTAACAGCTCAGCGCACACAAACCCGTTACTATGTACATCCTGACGAGTAGATTGTAGTCAACCGGTATCAGGAGGGGCTTAACCCGGAACAAAATCAGCTCGGCCGCGATAAGAGGCAGCAGCGCCACCAGAAGCCAAATCAAACCAACGAGCATTTTAGCTGTGAGTAATTGCCTTCGAGTGACCGCCAGTGTGCTCAGAAACGCACTGACCTTTTTATTCCTATCCAGATACATTTGAATTCCGCCCGTCGCCATAGCCAGCGGGGATAACGAAAGTATAAGAAACCCGAAAACCCCGTACACCGCCTCGGGAATGCCGACAGGCGCAAATTTGCTTTCTGTCCGCAAAAAGCCGGATACTACGACAGCTTCACAAATACCTGCCAGAATCACAGCCAGCAGGAACATTATGATATTATCTTTGATTTCTCGTTTTATCAGAGTCCACATGGCTGTGTTCTCCTAAGCTTCAATTATAGTCGGACGGTTAATTCTTGTGCATTCGATGAATATGTCCTCGAGGCTCATCGGTATCTCGGTAACGCCCTGAGGTTTGAAGGTCTCGAGCATAGCCATTTTCTGCTGATTGAAGTTGGCAATAGTAACAACCATCTCATGGCCGGATGACTGCTGATTTATTATCTCAGTCAGGTGCAAATCAACAGGCGGCTCCTCGGCGAAAATCAGCCGCAGCTTCTTTACGCGGTTTTTCAGCTCTTCCAGCGAACAGTCAACAAC
>CAZFHM010000040.1:0-14356 GCA_964518825.1 uncultured Pirellulales bacterium | reverse complement strand
TAAGCCATTTTTATTGGGCTCAAAAAAATCAGGTCCAGGTTCTCTTGGTTCGGATTGTTCAAAATCACCAACCAAACCCAATTTTTGCTTAAAGATTTCGAAAATAGCAAATTCTTTTTGTTGCTGTTGTTCTTCTTTATTTAGCTTTCGCACTTTATTATTTCCCCTAGATGTTTTGAGAATATCGATTTTTTAATCCTTTAACTTCTGTCCTGTTTAGAATATCGCTTTGCTTGGGATTTTTCTTTAAAAATGATGAAGGTTTTCAACAACTTTTTTGTTGAGTTGGTTGTATGCGTTATATGCGTTTATTTCTGCTGAATTCGTTGTTGAGCGGTGTAGATTCCTATCTGAATTAATCTTGTAAATCCTGTTATCATGTCTAAAAACTGCGTGTCAAAAAGTCCGTGAAAAATGGGGCGTTAGGGGTTAAGATACTCCCAGAAAATGGATTCCTGCTTTTCGTCTTCGCTGCGCTACGCCGTGACAGGTCGCAGGAATGACCCCTGCCTACGACGTGCAGGGGCAGGCAAAGGAGAACCCCCGAATAAATTCGGGGGCTAAATTAGTTTATATTGAATCTCTGTGTTCTCCGCGTGCTCTGCGGTGAAAATGGATGTGAAATATGCGGGTATTTATTGCGGTTGATATTAACGACCAGATAAGAAAAGCGATAGGCGATGTGCAGAAGCAGCTCCAGGGCCGGGTCAGAACGAGCCAAAGAAGTGTTAAGTGGGTGCGGCCTGATGTTATGCACCTGACGCTGAAGTTTCTCGGCGAAGTGGATGACGGCGCGATAACCGACGTGTGTAAGGCCGTCGAAAATACAGCAGGCAGGCATAAGAAATTTGATTTGGATGTCGAGACGTTAGGCTGTTTCGGAGGCAGAAGCGCAAGGGTGGTCTGGGTCGGCTGCGGCGCCGGCGGTGAGCAACTGGTCAGGCTGGCGGAGGATCTCGATGATAAGCTCGGCCTGATAGGTTTCGCCAAAGAAACAAGAAGGTTCACAGGACACCTGACTCTTTGTAGAATAAAGAACGTCAGGGACGGCTACGAGCTGGCCAGTGCGGTAGATAGTTTCGGGCCGTTCAGCGCGGGCACGGTGAGTATCGAAGCCGTTACCATTTATCAGAGCGAATTGACAAGGTCCGGGCCGGTTTATACGGCCCTGGCGAGTTATAAACTACAGCAATTATAGGAAAGTGGAGAAGGCGAATATGGCTAAGGCAAAATTCAGTAAAGCAACCCCGGACAGGGAAGGCAGCAGGGACGCCGCCATCGAACGAGTTGTCGCGCAGATAGAAAAGCAATACGGCCAGGGCGCCATTATGCAGATGGATGAGCATCTTTACGCGAAGATTGAGGGCATCAATACCGGTGCGCTGTCTCTGGATATAGCCCTGGGCGGGCGGGGTGTTCCGCGCGGCCGAGTGACGGAGCTGTTCGGGCCGGAATCCTCCGGCAAGACCACACTGGCCCTGCATATCATTGCAAATGCGCAGAAGGCAGGCGGTGTTGCAGCATTTATCGACGCAGAGCACGCCCTTGACACCACATGGGCCAAGCGGCTCGGTGTGGACGTAAGCGGCCTGCTGGTCAGCCAGCCCGACTCCGGTGAGCAGGCGCTCGATATAACTGAGATGCTGATTCGTTCTAACTCGGTTGATGTGATAGTTATTGATTCGGTCGCGGCGCTTACCCCGCGGGCGGAACTCGAAGGCGAAATGGGCGATACTCACATCGGCCTGCAGGCGAGGCTTATGAGCCAGGCGATGCGAAAACTGACTGGTGTAATCAATAAAAGCAAAACCGCCCTGATTTTTATCAATCAAATCAGGATGAAAATCGGCGTGATGTTCGGCAATCCCGAAACCACCTCCGGCGGCAGGGCTCTTAAATTTTACAGCTCGGTCCGTATTGATATTCGCAGGCTCGCGACCATCAAAGACAACACCGGTGCAATCGGCAGCAGGGTTCGCGCACGAGTGGTGAAGAACAAGATAGCACCGCCTTTCCGCGACGCCGAGTTCGACATCATGTTCGATAATGGTATCAGCTATGAAGGCGACCTGATTGACCTCGGCCTCGGCTGTGATGTTGTCCAGAAGAGCGGGGCCTGGCTCAACTACGGCGATGTGCGCTTAGGTCAGGGAAGAGAAAACGCCAAAAAGTACCTCATTGATAATCCCCAACTGCGTGACGAACTAAAACAAAAGCTACTTGTCGCAAAAGGCCTGGTTGAAGGGTAAACCACCATTGAAGAACGTTGTGCCTACAGCTAACCAGATACGCAGTGACTTCATAAAGTTCTTCGAAGAGCGCGGTCACAAGTTTGTGCCCAGCGCGCCGGTTGTGCCTATCGGGGATGCGACGCTGCTTTTTACCAACGCGGGCATGAACCAGTTCAAGGACATCTTCCTCGGCCTGAGTAATCCCGATTATACTCGTGCCGCTAATAGTCAGAAATGTATTCGTGCCGGCGGCAAGCACAACGACCTTGAAGAGGTCGGCGTTGATACATATCACCACACCTTCTTCGAGATGCTCGGCAACTGGTCGTTCGGGGATTATTTCAAGGCTGAGGCTATCGAGTGGGCGTGGCAGCTTTTGACTGATGTCTGGAAGATGGACCCGCAACGGCTGCACGCGACTTATTTCGAAGGAGACAAAACGCACGGCGTCGAGCCGGACGAAGAGTCACGGCGGCTCTGGACGAAATTCCTGCCCGAAGAAAGGATTCATCCCGGCAATCTCAAGGATAATTTCTGGGAGATGGGCGAGACCGGACCGTGCGGGCCGTGCAGCGAGATTCATTACGACGATACGCCGGACAAATCCGGCGGGTCGCTGGTAAACAGGGATACTCCGAACGTAATCGAAATATGGAACCTTGTCTTCATCCAGTTCAGTCGCAACGGCGACGGCAAGCTCTCGCCGCTGCCGGCCAGGCACGTCGATACGGGCATGGGTCTCGAACGTGTTGCGCGGTTCATGCAGGGTAAAAAATCCAACTACGATACCGACCTGTTCACGACATTGATAAATGCAATCTCCGAAGTAACCGGCAAAAAGTACGACAGGAGCGAGACCGACGAAAAAGACATTGCTTTTCGCGTGATTGCAGACCACCTGCGGACGCTTACCTTTGCGATTACCGACGGCTGTGTGCCTTCCAACGAAAGCAGGGGCTATGTCCTGCGGAGGATTTTGCGAAGGGCCTCGCGGTTCGGCAGGGTGCTCGGTATGCATGAACCGTTCATTTATAAATTGATTCCGACACTGACTGACCTGATGGGTGACGCATTCGTCGAAATCAGGGAAAGGCAGGAATTTGTCGCCAATGTAATCGAATCAGAAGAGGCGAACTTCGGCAGAACACTCGACCGCGGGATTGAAATCTTCTCATCCGCCGCAAAAAGAGGAGAAAAATCGAAAGATAAGACCATAAGCGGCGACGACGCATTTGCGCTTTATGATACTTATGGTTTTCCGCTTGATTTGACACAGCTTATGGCAAGGGAGAGAGGGCTGAAAGTTGATACCAGCCGATTCGAAGAGCTAATGGAGCAGCAGAGACAACGGGCAAGGGCCGCGCAGAAAGACACGGCAGTCTTTGCCGGTCTTGCCGATACCGAGCTGCCTGTTACCGATGACAGTCATAAATACAGAACCCATAAATGCGAAGCTTCCATACTCGGTTTCATTGACGAAGAAGGATTCAGAAAGCAAGGGTCTATCGAGCTGGGTAAGAAGGCGTCGCTTGTGCTGGATAAGACCTGTTTTTACGCCGAGGCGGGCGGACAGGTCGGCGACTGCGGGACTATAGAATCCGTAGACAGCAACTTTATCGTAGAAAACACAACTAAGGTTGCCGATTGCGTTCTGCACCAAGGCAAGGTCGCCGAAGGGACTTTTAATGCAGGGGATAAAGTCATCGCTGCGGTAAGTAAAGACCGAAACGCAATTAAGAAAAATCACACTGCCACTCATCTTTTGCAGTGGGCGCTGCAGCAGGTTATTGGCAAAAGTGTCAGCCAGCAGGGTTCTTTAGTAGGGCCGGATTATCTGCGTTTTGATTTTACATGCCCCAGGGCATTGACGAAGGAGCAGGTCGCGGAAGTTGAAAGTCTTGTGAATGAAAAAATCGCGCAGGATTTTCCCGTCAGCTGGGTCGAGATGCCGATTGATAAGGGGCGCGAGCTCGGCGCGATGGCGCTGTTCGGAGAGAAGTACGGCGATGTCGTTCGGGTTGTTGCTATCGGGGCTGAGGATGAGCACCGAGTTGGTGATGCGTTCAGCAGGGAATTTTGCGGCGGAACACACATCGAGCGGCTCGGCACTATAGGAGGATTCAAAATCACAAAGGAAGAAAGTATAGCATCAGGTGTAAGAAGAATCACGGCGCTGACCGGTACCGGCCTGACAACCTACCTGTCACAGAGAAGTGATATCATAGACGAATTGAGTCGAACTCTGAAGGTTCCGGCCGAGCAGATAATCGACCGGGTCAACGCCCTTATCGAAGAAAACAAGAAACTCGGCAAGGAGCTAAAGGCTGCGTCGAAACGAGGCGGCACCGACGTTATTTCAGAGGCAAGGCAACTTCTCGAAAAGGCTGAAAAGATTGGTGAGACTTCAATTGTAATCGGCAAGCTAAGTCCGACCGATGCCGAGCAGGCCCGGACAGCAGTTGATATGATAAAGAAAAAGACCAAATCAGCGGCGGTGGTTTTCGGGTATGCCGATGGCGACAGGGCAAATTTGATTGCAGGCGTCACCGACGACCTGATTAAGAAGGGCGTCAAGGCGGGTGATATCGTAAAAGAGATTGCCCCGATTGTTGACGGCGGCGGGGGCGGAAGACCGCAAATGGCTCAGGCAGGCGGTAAGAATCCGGAGAAAATTGACGATGCTCTCGCCAGGGCCGAAGAAATTATAAAGGCCAAACTCCAGTAAGCGGTATTTGATACGCCGGTGAATTAGTCCGGGGATTTGCCAAGAACCGCCAGGGCGGTTTCGACGTTGCCGAACGGTGCGCTGACGGCGAAGCCGGCCACGTGACTTCCGATTTGCTCGACAATTTCGCGGGCGATTTCGATACCCGTTATTCTCGCCTGCTCTTTAGTCCTGGTTCCACCCATCCGTTCTATCAGTTTATCCGGAACAACGACTCCGGGCACTTCATTGGCCAGAAAATCGGCATTCTTTAGACTTGTAAAAGGCCAGATGCCGGCGATGATTGGTATCTTTACATCCTGAGTTTCCTTAATAAAACCCAGGAGCATAGAGACATCGAAGACCGGCTGAGTTATGGCATACTCGGCCCCGGCCATAACCTTTTGCCTGAACTTTTCGATTTCATGTTCGATATCAACAGCTACCGGATTAGCGCCGACTCCGAGCGTGAAGCTCAGGCCGGGTGAAAACCGGTTGCCTGCGATATCAATTCCGACGTTGAGGTTTCTGACCACCGAGGTCAGAGCAATCGAATCCATATCGAATACTCCGGTGGCACTGGGATACTCGCCGAGCTTGGGCGGGTCGCCTGTTATAATCAGAAGGTTGCGCAGGCCGAGCACATGTGCACCGAGGATGTCAGATTGCATCCCGATGAGGTTCCTGTCTCTGCAGCAAAAATGTACGATTGTTTCTATGCCCGTTTCCTGCTCTATCTTGACGGCAATGGCAATCGGGCTAAGCCGGGAGCTGGCCCGCGGGCCGTCGGGCAGGTTTATTGCGTTGATGCCCATCTGCTCACATAACTTGGCCTTGTCGAGGGTTTTTTCGATAGCAACTCCGTGAGGCGGAGTCAGTTCAATTGTTGTTACCTTCTGCCCATTCGCCAGGCGCTTGCCCCAGCGGGACTTTTCTGCAAGCGGCAGCGGCTGGAGAGGCTCGGCCACAGGGGCTGGTTGTCTTGGCGAAACGGTTACCGTTGAAATCGTACTTCTGGAGGCTTTGTCGAGCCCGCTCACTGCGCGGACGATTTCTCTTATGTGCTTAGGTGTTGTGCCGCAGCAGCCGCCGATTATCCTGGCACCTTTTTCGAAGAATTTTTTGGCGTATTCGGCCATATACTCCGGCGTGCACATATAGACACTTCGATTATCGACAAGCCGAGGCAGGCCGGCATTAGGCTGGACCGAGATAGGTTTGTCCGTGATGCTGCGGACAATGTCGAGACTGCCGAGCATAGACGCCGGACCGACCGAGCAATTCATACCTACCACTGTGACAGCAGGTTCTGCTGCAATGGGCGCCATCGCCGTGTCGATGGCTTTGCCGTATATAGTCTCATTGTGCTCGTTGAAAGTCATCTGAGCTACCAGGGGCAGGTCGGTAATCCGGCTGACAGCCTTTATGGCGACCAGCAGTTCATCCGTGCTTGAGAAGGTTTCGAGGATGATAAAATCCACGCCTGCTTCAACTAAGGCCCTGCCTTGATTTTCGAATGCTGCTTGGGCTTCTTCCTTAGTGGTTGTGCCGTAAGGCTCGATTTCTCTGCCTAATGGCCCCATGGAACCGGCGACCAGGGCATTTTGGCCGATGGCCTGGCGCGCGATTTCGACTGCTGCGGTGTTTATGCGCGCCATCTGTTCGGCCAGGCCGAACCGGGCAAGTTTTAACTCATTGGCCCCGAACGTGTTTGTCTCTACGAAGTCCGCACCTGCTTCAAGGTATTGCCGGTGTATGCGTTTAACCTTGTCAGGGTTAGTCAGATTTACCTCTTCGAAGCACTGGTTCAGGAAAACACCCTGCTCGTAGAGCATGGTTCCCATGGCGCCGTCGCCCAGGACCACTCGCTCTGCAAGCAATTCTCTAAGTCCCTTACTTTTTTGCTCTGTTGTTGCCATTGATAAAGCAAGGTATCAACAAGATTATGCTGTTTCAAGAGCTTTATCTTGAAAAATAAGCTCAAAGGAACCCTGTTTGGGGAGCGGTTTGAAAGGGTATTATCTTGTATGAGGTCCACATCTCTCAGTTGAAAGGGTTAAGGTTAGTGCTGCAGCGTGTGTATTTGTTGAAGAAATTTTCTTCAGATGCGTCTAATTAAGTAGGATAATCGACCCTAATACAGCAAAGGAGCTTCTATATGATTAGGTTCACCTGTAGAAACTGCGGCCGAGTGATTCGCACCACCGAAGGACACGCCGGAAAGCACGTCCGATGTCCTGACTGCAAGCAGGTCGTAGTCATTCCCTCTCCTGAGCATGTCTGCGATGCCGTTGAACCACAACAACCCGGCAACCCACCATCGGCACGCACTGGTTCATTACAGTTTGAAAATCAACCTCCCGTGAGGGATGGCCAAGCCCAAGCCCGGACAGGGACTTTTGATGAATCGTCCACTGCTCTAATCGGACAAGTGGTTACTACCGAACAGGAACAGCCGCTCACTGAACGCAAACTTCCATGGCTGATTGACATCTTTCTCTACCCTTGCAGCAAATCCGGCCTGGTTATGCTTGCGTTGTTCGTCGGCGTACCTTTTTTATTCAAGGTGCTTAGCTGGTTCATGGAAATGAGCATGCTCAGCCTGCCGGCGCTTCTGCCTTTTTACCTGCTGTTTGGAATAATCGGCTGGATAGTTAAGGTTATCATCGTTCTTTACATGTATTGGTACCTTGCCGAATGCATTCGAGCCAGCGCCGAAGGCCGGATAAGGGCGCCGGATACCACTGCTATCACGCCGGGACCGGCGGAAATTATATGGCAGATAATCAAAATACTCCTGTGCCTGCTTATATTTGCCTTTCCAGCAGCATTCTACTTCTACCAGGTTCGCAAAGTCGATGCGATATTCATTGTTTTGACGAGTTTCGGGGCGTTCCTGTTTCCGATGGCTCTTTTGTCGGTGGTTATGTTCGATTCCCTTTCGGGGCTGAATCCGGTTGTTATCGTCGGCTCTATCTTCAGCACGTTCCTGCCGTACCTGGCGATGGTAGTTTTTGTTTCTATTTTCGCTGCTTTGTCTTTTATTGCGTTGAGCTTTGTCGGTCGGCAGCCGGTTTTCACATGGATAACAACAGGTTTATTGATTTACCTTATGATGGTCGGCGCGCATATCCTCGGCAGGTTTTACTTCAGATACGCCGAAAAGCTCTACTGGGAGGTGTAAATTTCGCGCAGCCCTACTTTTCCAAGGCCGTCAGGTCCTCGTAGGTCTCTCTGCGTCGGATGACGGTAAATTTGTCGCCGTCGACGAGAACTTCAGCCGCCCTGCAGCGCGCATTGTAATTACTGCTCATAGTAAAGCCGTATGCCCCGGCCGTGAACACAGCTATCAAGTCTGCCTGTTTGACCGGCGGTATGCAGCGGTCTTTAGCCAGAAAATCGGCGCCTTCGCATATCGGCCCAACGATATCCACCTTTTCAACGCCCTCGATGTGCAGGTCTTTGGAACGTTTCGGCGGCAGGTATTTTTGCTCTATCTGCGCAGGCCAGATGAAATGGAATGCATCGTAGAGGCAAGGCCGAATCAAGTCGTTCATGGCCGCATCGACGATGACAAACTTTTTTGCTCCACCCTGTTTGAGATACAGCACACGGCTAAGCAGGATTCCTGCGTTCGCGCAGATGCTTTTGCCCGGTTCCAGTATCAGCCTGAGATTCTTATCTTCGAGCAGGGGAACAATACCACCTGCATAATCGGCAGCCGACGGCACCGTGTCTGATTCGTAGTCCGCGCCGTAACCGCCGCCCAGGTCCAAAGCCTCGACCGTGTGCCCCTGCTGTCGAAGTTTATCTATCAGCGGCAGTATTCTTTTGACCGCCTCGACGTAAGGGTCGATTGTTTCGCCGCCCGTACCCAGATGAACGTGAACTGCACACAGGCTGACGACGTCATTTGCGCCGTATTGAGCAAAGACTTTTTGTGCCCTGTCGATGTCAACGCCGAACTTGGTTTCTTTTTTCCCGGTTTTTAGAAACCTGTGGGTTTTGTAATCGACGTCGGGATTGACGCGAAGCGCTGCTTTGGCTTTTTTACCCTGCTGCCGGGCCAGGCGAATCAGATTCTCCATCTCAGCCTCGGACTCGATATTGAAATAAGCGATGCCCGCGTCCAGCGCCTCGGTGATTTCCCGGTCTGTCTTTCCTACACCGGCAAAGACTATCTTTGACGGGTCCGCGCCGGCTGCAACAGCCCTGTAGAGCTCACCTCCGCTGACGATATCAAATCCGCTTGCAGCCTGGGCCATAAACCGCAGAATATTGATATTACCGCATGCCTTGACCGAATAGCAGACCATCGTATCAAGCCGGGCATATGCCTTCTGGATTCTCTGCAGGTGCTCGATGAACGTCGCCTT
The DNA here is from genome assembly GCA_964518825.1 of uncultured Pirellulales bacterium. Classification (GTDB taxonomy): domain Bacteria; phylum Planctomycetota; class Phycisphaerae; order Sedimentisphaerales; family Anaerobacaceae; genus JBBABK01. The sequence goes on along the minus strand of CAZFHM010000040.1, from coordinate 5,045 downwards.
GCTGTAGATATAGACCGGTGTCCCGACCTGCTCGGCGATTCTTTCCACCGGCACATGCTCGGCAAACAGCTTGTTGTCTCTGTACTGGAAATAGTCCATTCGCATTCCCGGTCCCGGCACAAACTTAAATGGCCGCACCCGACAGGTCGGCCAGTTTACATGATTTGCCCCCGATTGCAAGGGCCGAGCCCTGCGGCAGCCGGGGCGTATTAACAACTTTGTGACAGCAGGCGCATAAAAAAGTGGAAGGCTTCCTGAATGAAAACCTTCCACTTTTGTAGCTTTTTCAGCTTTTTGTCAGCCGAACACTATTTTTTCTTTTTGGCTTTCTTTTTGGCTTTCTTCTTTGCCGTTTTCTTTGCTGCCTTTTTGGCTTTTCTCTTTTTGGCCATTACTGTACTCCTTCAGTAAATTCGATATTCCTTTTTTCACGTTACTGACTATGATGAATATGGTGTTATGATAACATTAATACCGCTGTGACAAGTTTCATATTCAATTATTAAAGATGATATTAACCGCTACTACTATATTTTATCGGCCAAAATTTTTGAATTACTCCATAAAAACTTGCTTTGGCGACGGTTTCGCCCACCTGAAACGTCTTGTCAGTAGTCTGTGCCTGGGCAACAGAACTATAGTGTTCAGCCGCCGGAAGTTAAACACCGTCACTATATCTGAACAGTTATTGCTCTTGAAATATTGCCCGACTGTTTTTATATTGATTAGCTAAAAGTGCGATTTTTAGAAGTTACAGCCCCTTTAGAGGCAATTTGATTCTTAATGAGAAAGGGCCGTGCCATGTCAACGACGATGTTTGAGACTTCTGTTCGCATGGCCGACTATTTGCTTTGGCGACCCTGATTTTTGAAATGATAAGCCGAATCTTACCCGAAAACGAGCTGAAAAAATTTTTGAAAAATTTTCGATATTTTCGCCTAAAGAAGTTACAGAGAGGCTGTTAGTTTCCCATGTTGCGATTTAAAACAGCTTTGTTCGGCGGTACGTTCGACCCAATTCACAAAGGCCATATCGGCGTGGCGCACAGCGTCGTTGACATCATCGGCGCCGACAAACTCATATTTATTCCCGCCAGACGTTCGGCATTAAAAGTCGAATCACCTGTCGCTTCAGATGCCGACAGATTACAAATGATTCGCCTGGCTATTGCAGGAATCGACAAGTTTGAAGTCAGTGACTGGGAACTACGAAGGCCCGCGCCAAGCTACACCATTGAGACCGTCCGGCATTTTCGCCGCGAACTCGGGCCCGATGCAGAATTTTATTGGCTGCTCGGTGCTGATAGTATCGCTGAACTGCCCCGCTGGTACAAAACAGAAGAGCTTATAGACGAATGCTCCCCGGCTTGCATGTACCGAGCGGGATATGAGCCGCCTGATTTCTCACAGCTTATAAGTGTTTTCGGCGCCGGCCGTGTGAAAAAGCTGCAGGAAAATGTAATTCAAACCCCATTGATAGACGTCAGCAGCACCCAAATACGCGCCCGGCTGAAGAAGGGCCTGGATGCAAGCGATATGCTCAGCCCCGAAGTCGCCGACTATATCTACAAGAAGGGACTGTACCGTTAGCTGCTCCTTTTGACGGTCTTGAGCAGCCAGTCGTACCAGCCGTCCATACCCTGTCCATTCTTTGCCGATACGCAGAATATCTCAATGTCCTTATTCAGCGTGCGTGCATCGGCCTTGACCTTTTCAACGTCGAAGTCGACCGCGCCGGACGGCAGTAAATCAATCTTGTTTATGAGCAGGACCTTTGATTTTGAAAAAATGGCAGGGTACTTGGCGGGTTTGTCGTCGCCTTCGGCCACGGAAAGCACCACGACCTTGCCGTCTTCGCCCAGTTCAAAGGCAGAAGGGCAGACAAGATTGCCCACGTTCTCCACGAAGACCATGTCGATTTGGTCAAGAGGCAGTTGTGCAAGGGCGGAACTAACCTGCGCCGCAGACAGATGGCAGGAGCCGTTCGTATTTATCTGAACGGCGGGGGCCTGGGTAGCCCGAATCCGCTCGGCGTCGAGCTGTGTCTGGATATCGCCTTCAATTACACCTATTCTTACTTTGCCTTTGAGGTCGGTTATAGTCCGCGTCAGAATCGTCGTCTTGCCGGAACCGGGCGAGGAAATCATATTGAGACAATACTTCCTTTTTTCACGAAGCAATTTGCTGTTTTGCTGTGCATATTCTTCATTTGCGCTCAATATCTTTGTGCCGAACTGAATTTTTTTACCCATCATTTACTCCATCTCGAATTCTATCTCTTCCAGCAGCAGCGGGGGGTCCGGCAGAAGGTCAAACTTATCGCATCGGCAGTGGCTGCACGACGGTTTGGTCAAATCGAAATCGAACTGCTTGTGGCAACTGCTGCACTTGCCCCGAATACTCTTGTGCTCTATCTCGAGTTTCATATCCTCGCATATAGTTCCTCTGGAGATGGCCTCGAATGCGAACGTGAGCACTTCGTCGTTTACCGCGTTGAACGAACCGCAACTGATTCGCGCGGCAATCGGCTTGGCCCTTTGTTTTGCCGCTTCAGCAGCAATCGAGTCCAACAGGTTCTTTGCCACCATCGTCTCGTGCATCAGCAAATCCTCGGCAGCTCTCTTCCATAAGGCATTTGCACAATCCTTTTTCCACCGATTCTGGTTTTCATCTCAACCAGGGCCTGCTCCTGTACCCGACGGACCTCGCCGATTATGCTCGCGTTCTTCCCGATTTTCTGCTTTTTGCAGATAGCCAGACACTGCTCGGCCATATCTGCCGATACCACAATGACGACCTTACCTTCGTTGGCGATATTAAGAACATCGAAGCCCAGTATATCCGCAGCGGCCTGGACCGTCGGATTAACGGGTATATCCGCCTCATTGATATCGATACTCAGGTTAGCAGCCTCGGCTATTTCATTGAGCGTCGCCGCCAGGCCGCCCCGCGTCGGGTCCCGCATGAATTTGACGCCAGGGCAGTTCAGCAACAATTCGTCTGTTAACTGTGCCAGTGAAGCACAATCACTTACGAGGGGCGTTTCGAATTTTATCCCCTCCCGCTGCGACATAATCGTCATACCGTGGTCACCGATAGTGCCGCTAACGATTATCTTGTCGCCGGCCTCGATTTTTTCAAAATCACACTCAGTATCGTAAACCCTCACACCGACACCGGCGGTGTTGATATACAGGCCCTCGGCGGCGCCGGTTTCGACGGTCTTGGTATCACCGGTTACAATCCTGATGTTACTCTGCTGTGCGGCCTGTGCTGCGCTATCGAGTATCTTTTCCAACAGCTCGATTTCAAAACCTGTTTCGATAATCAGTGACAATGCAATCGCGACCGGCTTTGAACCAGCCACCGCCAGGTCGTTTATCGTTCCGCAGACGGCTAACTTGCCGATATCTCCGCCGTTGAAGAAAAGGGGGTTGACTACGTAGCTGTCGGTGGTGAAACATATTTTAGATGAGTCCAAATCGAGGCTGGCCGAGTCTTTTAGCTGTCCACCATGGTCACCGAGTCGAGGCAGGATAATTTGGCGAATCAACTGCTCGGTCAGTCGGCCGCCCCCGCCGTGGGCAAGCAGTATTCTTTTGGTATCTTTCTGTGTCATTGCCCACGTCTTCTTTGGCCGTATTTATACCACGTCGCGCACGTCCCCTCACTGCTTACCATGCAGGGCCCGACGGGACTTTCCGGCGTACAGCGCTCCTCAAACAATCCACACTCAGGCGGCTCTATCAATCCACACAGGACCTCACCGCATCTACAGCCGGAGCGGTCTTCGTGCGGTCGTTCTTCTATATCGAATCTTTTCAGGACATCAAATCGTTCATATTCGTTCTTCAGCCTTAGTGTGCTTTTTCCAATCCTGCCCAGCCCTCGCCAGTAGCCGTCCGATTCGTCGAAAACTTCTTCGAGCAAAGCCTGGGCCTTTTGATTGCCTTTTTCCGTGACGACCGCGGTGTATACACTTGTGACTTCGGTTTTACCTTCTTTGAGCAGGCGGCAGATTTCGGCCAGTCCCTCAATAATCTGCATCGGTTCAAAACCCGCTACGACGCAGACCTTGCCGTAATCATCTGCGATTTCTCTAAACGCGCCGTAACCGATAATGACACTGACGTGTCCCGGGCATAAAAACGCGTCGATATTGTGGTTCTTTTCGCTCAGTAGCGCTCGCATTGCCGGAACAACCAGCTTATGACCGCTGTAAACACAGAAATTATCGATACCCTGCTCGGCCGCTTCCCTGACCACCACCGCCGTCGCCGGCGCTGTAGTCTCGAACCCGACTGCAATCAGTATAATTGTCTTGTCGGGATGTTCCTTAGCGAGCAGCAGGGCATCTTCGGCGCTGAATACCACCTTGACGTTTCTGCCTCTGTGTCTTTCAAGTGAGCCGGATTCGCCCGGAACGCGAATCATATCGCCGTAAGTCGCAATCAGGCAGTCGTCGCGATTCGCCAAATCAAGGCAGATATCAATGTAGCTCTGGTCGGTGACGCAAACGGGACAGCCGGGCCCGGATATGAGATTCAACTGTTTCGGAATAGAGGTTTTTATACCGTTGCGGAATATCGAAACGGTATGAGTGCCGCAAACCTCCATAACGTTGATTTGCCGGCCGAGCTTCTCACAGGCCGCGTCCATCGTTTTCTGTGCTTTATAAATTCTCGTAAGCATATCAGTCGGTCAATCAGGTCAGCCCGATACCCTCTTATCCGTTTCCAGAAAATCATCGATTTGCTCGATAAGCTGCCAGGTCTTTTTCGCCTCCTCCTCATCGACCAGTGAAATGGCGAATCCCGCGTGTACTAAAACCAGACTGCCCAGCCTGGCGTCCGGCAAAAGCGTGGTCTTTGCCCGAAAGCGATTACCCATCGCATCTACAATCGCGTTATCACCTTCCAACTCAACTATTCTGGCCGGCACAGCAAGGCACATATTACTTTTGAACTCCACCAATTAGCTTTGACTTATCTTCTTTGCCGCTATCGCGGCCTGGCCGAGTGATATTCCGCCGTCGTTGCTCGGCAC
>CAZFHM010000039.1:0-15229 GCA_964518825.1 uncultured Pirellulales bacterium | reverse complement strand
GCGTTACATATCCCTTGCGCCAGGTGCGTTTTGCCGACCCCGTATCCTCCGTGAACAAATAGCGGGTTAAACGGGCTCTTCTGGTCGTTAATAACCGCCCTGGCCGCGTTATAAGCCAACTCATTACTCGAGCCTACCACGAAGTCGTCGAGACTGAGCTTCAACGGCCGGGCGCTCGACGGCAACTTCGCCGCCGGCGGACGCTTGCGGTCCTGGGCTTTGGCTACCAGTTGAGCCTGGTTATCAAGCTGAGTCTTTCTCTGACTGCCCGACAGTTCAGGGTCGACAACAAAGGCTACCTTCGCCTCGGCCCCAAGAACTTCACGGGCGGCCTGGCTCAATTCGTTAATAAAATGGTTTTCTATCCAGCTCGCGATAAACAAATTCGGCACACCGACCCTCAGGTATCCGTCTGTTATACTCAGTTTGGTCGAGTGCTTAAACCAAATCCTGTATTTCTGCGGCCCGACGAGCTGACAAAGATGCTCACTAATGGCCGAGATTGTGTCTTCCGTGACTATAGTCTGCATAGATGCTTTCCATAGCTGCTGGTTTTTGGTTCCTTCCTCTTTTTCAGTACGATTAGCCCTATTATTTAGGGACGCAAAGACAAATCAACCACCTTTGTAGGAATTTTTTTTCCACCTCATAAAAACAATGCTGATTACATAGGTTACACGCGAAAAAAATTTGTTCTTAACACCTTTTACACAACGTAACTTCTGTATGTGGAAAAGCTGTGGATTCGGTTTCGACACGGATTGAAATTATTTATTAAAGACCAACGACTCATTTAGACACGGATTTACACCCGCCGTCGTTGCTTCGTAACTATGTCGGGCAGGCTGATTAACACTGTTTTGAAACTTATTTTCCCTGCGGACTCGGCGGTCTCCACGCCGCTGCGCCTCACGTCGTAAGACGCGGCAGCAGGTGCGGTTAATGAGAAATTAGGTTTAAGTAAAAAAGAGGAAACAACTTGTATCGGTAATGCCGTTGTGGTGCCGTTGTGGGGCATGCTGTGCAGGCATGCTGTGGGGCATCCCGTGGATGGAAACTCTGAAAAAAATCCGAACCGAAAACGGAACAACCACTTGAAATAGTGATTAAAAAGTAAAACGTCCTTTGGTCATTGTTTTATCGAAGAGAGGTTGTGAAGCTATTCGACACCTGCAAGCCAATGATCGGCGAAAATCGCAAAATCCAGAAAGTTTACTGTACCATCACCACTCGGCAAAGGTGCAATATCAGCAGATGGAATACCCGGCGGTTGCAGCCACTGGTTAGCTATTGCCTGTAGATCCTCATAATTCACTTCGCCATCTTCATTAATATCGCCGATTAGCGAAGGCTGTACCAATACTGGTATCTGCATAGAATCGCCATTCGACACAATGACAGCGCAGTAGCCTGGTGCTTTGGCAGTTAGCAAACCTGCAGTGTCAATGCTTGCCACCGATGAATCTGTTGTATTGTAAGTGGTGCCACATTGGCTTGTAGTAACGTCTCTTTCGACATCATCAGTGAAAATACCATGAACAACGAAAGGCACTGTCTCGCCTGTATTCAGATATAAAACCGAATCCGGCCAAACCTTGAGCATTGTGACTGTTGCGGTAGTCGTGACAGAGACGGTTGTCGTGGCGGTTCCGATGATTCCATTGGTATCCCACGCCAGGGCTCCAATTGTCATTGCCCCGAGAGACTGCTGTGGAATCGGGATATCCATCTCAAACGGTGCAGTATCATCTACGACAACCGATCCATCCGACAATGCCACCAACACCTGAGTCGCGGTCGGCGGCGTGCTCACAGCAACATGCGCTGTGTCTCCATGAGAGAAAACCGTGCCTGCCGTAGGTGTTGTGATTGTTATTGCCTCTGCTCCGGACACCATACTCACCATCGGGCGGGCAGTTGGCTGGAATATGCTGCTTTTGGGTTCTATCGCCAACTCTGTTGGCGTATTGAAAGCGGCGCTTACTTCATCGCTTGGAGCATCCAGAAAGTCGATTGTTTTGCTGATAACTTCTGAATTACTTGGTTCCTCACAATGCCACACTCCATTGACATCTTGCACGTTTTGACCAGTCAGCCCGCCTTTTTGGCTGTTTCCAGAAACAACCCAATCGCTTGTATAGCCATGGAAAAGTTCATTGTGCCAAAATGAAGGACTTTCTCCTATTAATGTATTCAAGATTACAGCCCACATTCCAAAGTCGGCTGGATACTGGTCGATGTTAGTCGCGACTCCATTGATAGCGAGAACCGGTGTATTCAGTCTGTTTCCGTCTATAAAGCATCTTCCTTCCTGAAGGTCTATTAGCGCTCCAATTTCAACTTCAACCGAATTATTGGATAGCGATGCAAGCCAAGTATTAAAATCATGACCAAGCGATGCGGCCACATTGGCTATTGGGCTGCCGTAATGAGGTGTGCCGACTGTTACGATTCTTCGAATGTAGTCGCTCGAACCATACTCTTTGGCAAGGCATCCGCCCATACTGTGACCCACGATGTCGGCTTTTTTGGCGACTAAACCCAGACGTCGAACCTGAGTCAGCGCACGCTTCACATGATTCGAAATCACCGGTTCATTATCAAGGAAAGATGACTGATTAGAATATGACTCCGCATAATCGCGAAAACCATTAGCCCGCAGAGCATATTGTAAAGGGTCCCAAATGCTTGCATCGCTCCAAAGGCCGTGCAGCAATACAACAGGCGCTTTGTAGAGATTAAAAGGAGACGTTTCAATGCTCTGGTCATCTATAACTATGGCAAAGCCAACAGGTCTTCTCCTCTGGATATTATCGTCGGCAGAACCGCCGTAGCTCTCGGGAGCCTGCCACGTTCTGCGCCACACTCCGTTTACAAGTGTTGGAAGGGAAACCCACGTCCCGTCACCATCAGGAATCGTCACATTAGCGCTGCTTTGCACGCCATGGAGTTCAACGACAACGCGCGACCGGCCATCGGCAATAGCTCCGAATACAAAACGATTTTCATCTTCCTCATCTAAAAACCGAGCCGTTTTGTACAAGGAATTGGTCTCCTTTAGGGAGACCCCAATCCTGTCGTCGGGCGATTCACTGAAGAGGTTTTGATAATAACCAGCTGGCGGAACAAATTCAGAACCCTCGACCCAGGCCCCGTACCCATCGTCTAGATAAGAAAAGTGTGCCAACAGAAAGCCACCGTAAACACCTGCACCGTTCCCCCCTGCTAGTTTAAGCATCATACCTTTCGGTGTAGTAATCAAATGCTCTTGGGGGTGCTTCAGGTGGATAATAAAGTAATAATCCCCGGTGTTGGGAATGTCGAATACCTCGTGTACACACGAGCAATTAAAACCCATCGCCTCCGGTAGATTAAAGTCGAGGTCGAAGTCGGCGGGACCGAGAACACACAGGAAATTCTCTGCGATAGAAGAAGTGAGTGGAAAGTCGGTTGAAAATGTAAGATACTGAAATGGAATTTCGAAGGAGACGGACTTAATTGAGTAAAATCGCATGTTCGCAATTTCATATTCCAATTCGGTTTCCACATTGACTTGCCAGTTTACCTCAATCCAATTCACCACACGGGTGATTGGCCATCCGGAATCCTCCGCGTTCTCCCCGCAAGACCGTCCTTCCCATTCAAATGTCGCTTTAGGCGGGTCAGCCGGGTCAGCAAACGACGAACTGCCCATGCAAACTACTAATACCAAACCAGTTATTATCAGATAGCGAAGCTGGCTCATTGAAAGTAGAATGGAAACAGCAGATACCGCACTTTTGAAGATACCCATAAATGTGATCTCCTGTCAATTCTTAACGTCCATACAGTACCATACAGAAGGTGAATTGCTCATTTTTAACCCTCTCAAAAATTGCAGTTGCTAAAAGAATTGATTGCTTTTTCATAACTCTACCTCCTCAAAAATTCTTCTTAAGACAAGACAACTAACGCAAACTCTCAACTTCTGTCCCATAATAACATACAAAGACCGTTAAAACAAACAAAATCTGCTTGTTTCAATTTTTCCGGGTCCAACTGAATATCCGAGTTCTTTTCCCTTCGCCTGCCTCTGTTATGATATAAACCATATTCACCAAGCAGAAAAATCAGCTCACCACGAAGAACACCCGCCTTCGCAAAGGCTACGTCGGGCAGGCAGAGAACCACGAAGAAAAGTTATTTTTAAGAAACCTTCATGACCTTCGTGGTAAAGAAATTTAAACTCCTCGTTTTTCCTGTGGTGAGCTAACCTGTCTTGAGCGATGTCGAAAGAGTCGAACCATTATGCGTGTTTTTCACATTGCCGTTTTGTTAAGTTGTTGAAAAATAATGTTTTATATTTTTTGTTTAATCCGTGAAAATCCGCGAAATCCGCGGTTAAACATAGTCGTTGGTCTTTATAGTGAATAGTTTTTAATCAGTGTTAATCCGTGTCTGAATTTTGGTTGTTCCGCTGTATCGGAAAAGGCCGCGCAAGCCCTATATGGTAAAATTCTGACGCTGATTTCGCTGGTTACGCAGAGATTAACCATCAGAGAAATCTGCGCAATCTGCGTCAAAGATATATAAATCAGTGTGAAGTAGTGTCAGGAGGTTTTTTTGAGGATGGCGTAGTATCCGCCGTCGTGGTCGAATTCCCCGGCGGACGGCAACAGCATCTGTTCGCTGACCAGTTGCAGGTTCGCAGATTCGGCGAGGAAGTTATGGATTTGCTGCTGGTTCTCCGCTTTTAGAATACTGCACGTACTATAGCAGATTTTCCCACCTGGTTTTACGAGGTCAATTGCGGTCTTGAGAAGTTCAGCCTGTGTCTGCATCAGTTTTTCAATGCCTTTTTGTTTTATCCTTAGCCTTACTTCCGGCCGTTTAGCCAACACCCCGGTATTCGAGCAAGGCACATCGACAAGCACAGCGTCGAACGGCCCCTGCCGCCTGGCAATATCATCGAGCTGCGAGTATTCGAATACTTCGATGCAGGTCAATCCTAATCGCTGCGAATTCTCTTTGACCCTTTCAAGACGTACCGAATTAATATCTGTTGCGAAGATTTGAGCTTTGTTGTCGGTTAGCTCCGCCAGTTGCGTTGTCTTTGTCCCCGGCGCAGCGCAAAGGTCGAGAATCTTCCAGCCCTGCTGCGGCTCGAATGCAGCAACAGCCTGTGCAGCGGCAAAATCCTGAACGCTGAACATACCAGTGTCAAAACCGGGCAATGCAGTTATTTTCCCCGAGCGTTTGAGTTTCACCATCTTTTCATCAGGCGTGATCTCGAATTGTATCCCGGCGCCGAGCAGCTCGGCCAGACCGTAGGCGGTGGTCTTAATTATATTAGGCCGAAGGTAAATACTGCTGCGGCGATTTGAAGCTATGCAAATCTCTTTCGTATTTTCAAGGCCGTATTCTTCGAGCCATTCGTTAATCAACCATCTCGGAATCGAATAGGCAATGTTGAAATAAGCGTCAGGCTGTGTTTCGGGGTCGGGTAGAATCCGCCGGTCGAACTTGCAGCCGATACCGTTATTACCGGGAAGTATCGAGCGGACGTCTTCATTCGATATAAGAACTTCGCGGTCCTGTATTCTCGAAGCAATTTTTCGCAGGACGGCGTTGACGAATCCGACCTGCCTGGCGGCGGCGACGGACTTGGTGTTCTCTGCCGCGTCGTTGATTATTGAGTGTTCCGGTGTTTCAGGCCGGTAGACCAGCTCATATATACCGAGACGGACAATGTTAATAAGGAGCGGCGATATTCTCTTGGCTGGTGTATCAGCAACCGAGCCGAGGACCAGGTCGATGGCACAGCGGTTTCTTACGGTTCCATAAACCAGGTCGGTAGCCCGTGACTTCTGTTCGGTTTGCGAAAACAGGTTGTTGAGTACATCAGAGGCGTAAGTCGAGCCGATATCATTAGCCGACGCGTTCCGCTTTTGCGCAGCGTCGAACTGGTTCAGTGCCTTGGCGGCAACCATACGAGCAGAGATTGGTGTTGTCGAAGGTGTCCGTTTCATTCTTCAATCTTCACAAATTTATCAAGCGGAGCAACGCGATAGCCGTTTACAAAGGCTTCAAAGGTCATAGCAGCACCGCCTGCCGGTTTTATTTTTTCAATCTTCAATAAGCCGTTTCCGCAAATTAGATTGTGGTTTTCGTCGAGCGTCCCGGCCGGCAGGTCACTTGTTCGGCAGTCCTGAACCAGGCGGGCCTCAATAATATTAATACGACAGGTCTTGCCGGTGGTTTTAGAACAATAGATTGCACAGACGCCCGGCCAGGGCCGGAAGCCCCTTACCATGTTTCGAATCATCAAAGCCGGCAGGCTGAAATCGATGTACCCGTCGGTTTTTTTCAGCTTAGGCGCACGGGTGACATGGGAATGGTCCTGCTTAGAGTAAACAGCCGTGCCGTCCTCAATTTTTCCAATCGTTTCGAGCAACAGCCCAGCGGCAAGGGCAGAGAGTCTGTCACTTAGCTGTTCCGCATTTTCGTCGGGATTTATAGGTGTTTTGGCCTGTGCCAGAATCAGGCCTGCGTCCCACTGGCTGGTGACGGTGGCGATAGTGACACCGGTTTCGGTCTCGCCGTTAACGACGGCCCAGTTTATCGGGGCGGCCCCGCGGTACTTCGGAAGCAGTGAACCATGAACATTAATCACACCTTTGGCAGGCAGGTTGATAAGCTCATCGGATATTTTTTGGCCGAAGGCGATAACCAGAATCAAATCGGGGTTTACGCCACGAACTTTTTTTATGACGGACGGGTCTGAGGCGTCGGAGGTTTCGATGAACGGGGTCTGACTGCTTATCGCCCATTCGGCGACGGCTGTTTGCGTAGTCCTCCTGCCTCGGCCGGCGGCTTTCGGCGGCTGGGTAAGAATGAACTCAATACCGTGTTTTGAGTCCCGCAGTGCGTTCAGGCACGACAGCCCGAACCGGCCACTGCCAATGTAAACTATTCTCATTTCGAAGCCCAACAGATCTATTTGCGCGAAAGGAACCCTGACAATAAGACTAAGAGGGGCCCTGGGTTTTCGCAATTATGTATTTTAACGAATTTTCTCGTGGTTTTCAACTAATTTTTTTAGCTGGCGTCTGTGGACGATTCGGGCGGCTGAACCCATACGGTCGGCTATAGTAACGCCCTCGATATGGTCGAATTCGTGCTGTAGAGCCCGTGCATAGAGCCCTTCGGCCTGTTCGGTAAATTCCCGGCCGTCAAGGTCGGTGGCGGTGACAGTCGCCTGGGTATATCTCTTTATTTTGGTGTAAACCTGCGGTATCGACAGGCAGCCTTCCTCATTTATGTCAAGGCTGCCCTGAGTAGTGACGGTCGGGTTGATATATACTCGGACGTTTTCTCTTGTTCCGTCGAGGCTGATTATAAACAGCCTTAAAGGTATGCCGGCCTGCGGAGCAGCAAAGCCTACACCCCCGTGCTTAATCATCAGGTCCGTCATCTTCTCGACGATTTTGCGGATATTGTCGTTGATTTGCTCGACCGGCCGGGCCTTGCCGGCCAGGACCTTATCCGGGTAATGGGTTATTTTGCATTTGTCCGGGTCGATAGTCTGAGCCATACTTTGTCCGCTATTTAGTTGTCGAATTCGTCGCCTTCGAATGTGTTGCCGAGATACGATTTTCTAATTGCCTCATTCTTTATGATATCGGCCGGCGGTCCGGAACCGATTACCCTGCCGTGGTCGATGATATAAGCCCTGTCGGCCACCTCGAGGGTTCGTTCGACGTTGTGGTCGGTAATCAGAACGCTGACGCCCGCGGCTTCGAGCCTTTTTATTTCGTGCTGCAGCTCTTCGACGGCGATGGGGTCAACGCCGCTGAACGGTTCGTCGAGTAATATAAGAGAAGGCTCGGTGACCATAGCACGGGCGATTTCGAGCTTTCTTCGTTCGCCGCCTGACAGGAATCGGCCCTGGCTGTCGGCAACCTCCTCGAGGCCGAAACGTTCGATGAGCATATCAGCTCGGCGGTCACGCTCGGCTTTGGTGATTGACATTGTTTCGAGTATCGCGCAGAGGTTGTCACGGACGCTGAGCCGCTGGAATATGCTGGGCTCCTGAGAAAGGTATCCGATTCCGAGCCGGGCCCTTTTGTACATGGGCAGCTTCGTGATATCGCTGCCGTCGAATGTCACAGTGCCTTCGTCGGGGGTAATCATGCCCATAATCATACGAAAGCTGGTGGTCTTGCCGGCGCCGTTTCGGCCGAGCAGGCCGACAATGGAACGCTGCTCTATTGAGATGTCAACGTGGTTAACCACCGCCCTGCCGGAGTATCGCTTCACCAGGCCGTGTGTCTCGAGAAGGTCAAATTCTGCCATCAGCAACCTTTCAAACTAACATCCGTGTCGAGTTGTGGGACCATTATAGCAGCAGCAACTGTCCTGACAAGTATTGTTTGGATGGGCACTATCCAGGGATATAGCGGCCGGATACACAATATCGACAATCGAAGGGTTCAATGTTCAGGCAGTCTTATCTGTTTTTTGTGGCAAGGGTACAGTAATTGTAAAGCTACTTCCCCTGCCGGCCCTGGATTCAACCTTAAGCTTTCCTTCGAAGCTCTCCAGTTGTTCACGAACGCTAAATAGCCCGAAGCCGCCTCCGGCGTTTATGTTGGAAGCGACCGCTATGGGGTCGAACCCAACCCCATCATCATTGACTCTTATCGTGATATTGCCGTCGGTCTTATCCAGAGAAACGCTTACTTTTTCCGCATGTGCATGCTTAACGACGTTATTAAGCAGCTCACGAACACTTCGAAACAGACACATGCTTATATCTTCATCCAGTTGGGCAAGTCGTTCGCACTTATTGAGTTGGAATTCTATATCATGTTTCTTGCGTATTTCCCTGATAAGGTGTCTTTCGATGGCGGCTTCGAGTCCCAGCTCTGCCAGAACCGGATTGCTGAGTTCAAATGTGAGTGACCGTACACTCTCAATCATGGTGTCAATCTCAGAGCAGACGGTTTTTACTGATTCGGCGGTATCGTGGCCTGCGTCGCCTTGAAGTGAAGACAACAAGTCAAGCTTGGCGATGGCGAGCTTCTGGCCTATATCATCGTGCAGCCCCCGAGCAATACGTAGTCTCTCGCGTTCTTCATTCAGGAGTGAGGTCACGGCCATCGATTTCAGCTTGGTTTGGTATTCATTGAGTTTTTCGGTTGCCCGCTTTTGGTCTGTAATATCTCTGAATATCCCCTGAGCGAGTTTGCTGCCGTGTATGGAAATTATCTTGGCGCTAACAAGTATATCTCGTATCTGGCCACTTTTTGTTCTATGTCTTGTTTCAAAAACACCCATTCCTTCTTTTGCCATTTTGTCTAAGTGCCAGATGATTTCCTCAGGCGATTCGACAGCTTCAATATCACTTAATTTGAGCTTTTCAAATTCCTGTCGTGTATAGTCAAGGTTCTGACATGCCTTATCATTGAATTCCAGAATTTGCCCTGTATCAGAGTCGGTAAGCACGACCGAGTCTACCGCCTGCTCGAACATGGCGCGGTACTGCTGTTCGGACTGCTGGAGGTCTCTTAGTATCAACAGACTGGTGAGTGCATCTGCAATTCTTCTGCCAATCGCCTGAAACAGTCTTTCTTCCTCAGGGATCCAGGTACGTGGGTATGAGCACTGGTGTAGTCCAAACATCCAGGGCTGGTGCAGCTTTGGATAGAGAGCCATAGCAATCTGGGACTGGTAATTAAATCGCTCTGCGGCCTGCGACGGCAAGGGATATTCGGACCCCGGGCCGAATTTCACGGGGCCGGAGACTTTCAGTACTGTTCGCAGGACCTGGGCAACATCGCCCTGCATAGGTATATCGACACCCAGGGCCATAGCTCCGGGATATTGGGGCTTGGTGCGTTCCATAGGCACTTTCCAGGATGGAGCGTTGGGGTCGCACGGATAAAATAACCAGGCTCTATCGCAGTCGAATGTCGAGAGCACGGCCTCGAGAACGTCGGTCATCATCTGGTCGATATTCCCCGCAGATTGAATGGCCCTGTTAATTTTGTCCAGGCTTTCAAGGAACTGCAGATGTGCCAGGCGTTCCTGTTCGGCTTTTTTGCGGTCAGTAATGTCTCTGGAAGAAGCAAGAATATGTTTATGCCCGTTCATCTCAACAAGACGTAGTCGAATCTCAACGGGGAAAATAGTACCGTCCTTTCGGCGAAGCTCACTCTCAAATGAAAGGGTTTTCTCAAGGGGTAGTGAATCCCAGTACCGCCTTGGATGGTCCTGGGCAATAACGTTGGAGTCTATGTCTGAGACATTCATCCCGAGTAATTCCTGCTCGGTATAGCCAAGAGATTCACACAAAGCCGGATTAACTACCTCAATGCGTCCTTCAAGGTCATGCAGGGCGATGCATTCGGCGGCCTGTTCAATAACGGAACGATAAAACTGTTCGCTCTGTTTCAAGATGTCGCCGGGCGGTGTCTGTTCGGCCTGGTCAACTTCAACTCGCTCAAGCCTGGCCAACTTTGACCTTAAGGCTCGGACCTCTTCAACAAGCCGCTTTCTGTCCTTTTCGGAATCGGTCGCCATCTGGTATCCGCCGTCTCAGATAAGAGGCCATCATGGAATATGAACCACAATATCCGCCCATTTCGGCGTGATAGGTTCAAGAGCTTTCATATCCAGCCTTGCTATAATCTATATGCGAATGTTAACAGGTACGGCACCATAAATCAATTCCTTATCCATCAGCGGCAAATCTCAGCGTCGAGGGCTCGGCAGGCCGGGATTATAATTATTCTGGCTTTTTGTCCTGATTTTTGCTATCAATTGCTTTTCTATCAGGCGTAACTTTGTCTGTGTTAAGATAGAGCATCTTATGTTTGCGATAATAAGCGATATACATTCGAATATAGAGGCGCTGACGACGGTACTGGCCGATATCGAGAAACGCGGCATAAAGACCATATACTGCCTCGGGGATGTAATCGGATATGGTCCGGACCCGAAACCCTGCCTGGATTTGGTAATCCGAAAGACAAAGTGGTGCGTGCTGGGCAACCACGATTACGCGGTATTTTACGAGCCGACCAACTTCAACTTCGCCGCCGAACAGGCGAGCTTCTGGACTCGCGACGTGCTCGAAACGGAGCTGGACAGGGGGCCGCGCGAAAGATGGTGGGATTTCCTCGGGCATTTGCCGATGCGAAGGAGCTTCAAAATGGGACCCGCCGGCGAGGAAGTAGTGATTGACTTTCTCCACGCCAGTCCGCGAAAACCGATTAACGAATATATATTTCCCGACGACGTCTACACAAACCCGACCAAGATAAAATCGCTGTTCGACCGAATCAAACACGTCTGCTTCGTCGGGCATACCCACCTGCCGGGGGTCTTCCTCGATGAGCCGGATTTCTATCTGCCGGAGGAGCTGGGTGAACGGTACCCGATAGTCTGCAATGAAAAGGCTATCATAAATATCGGGTCGGTCGGTCAGCCGAGGGATAAAGACAACAGGGCAAGCTATGTGTATGTCGAGGATAACGAGGTTAATTTCGTTCGGCTCGAATACGACTTCGAGAAAACGATAGAAAAGATAAAGGCCGTGGAACAGCTGGATAACTTCAATGCCGAGCGGTTGAGAGACGGAAGATAATCGCAAGAGAAAAAGATTAAGGATAAAGGATTAATGAAATTCAGACGGTTTTTAATCCTCCTGTCGGCGGGCTACTTTCTGTTGTGTGCATACCTTGTCATGGAGTCAGGTTTGTTTTCCCCCCGCGCCTTCTTGTCGCCTGCCGCCTCGTCTCGCGACGAGAGTCGCGGAGGCAGGAAGACAAGAGCGGGGGCAGCAAAGTACGGCCCCTGCATCCTGCTGCAGCAGACAGCGCCGGCAACTGAAACTCAACCGGAATCATCGCCGCAGGCAAATCAGGATAAAGAACCTCTTAAGGAACCGTCGAGCATGGCGGCAGATACGCCAAGCCGAGAGCTTTCGCTCAGCGTCGATAGTGCGGCAGAGAAAACATTCGTCATAGGAGCGGACGACCCAAATACGGAAGACCCCGAGATTGAAACAAACTTCAAGCTGCAGGTCGAGCTGACGAGCAAGGGTGCAGGCATAAAAAAAGTAACGTTCAGCAACGGTCGGGGCAAAGGCTTCGACGACCGCAACCCGAAAGAGCCCAAACCGTTTGTTCTGCTTCAGCCTGCCAAACTTGAGGACGGGCGGGAACAATACTCAATGGCAAGTGGCAACCTGGTGTTTCCAGATTACAAGGTGAAACTGCCGCTCAACAGGCTTAACTGGGAATGTGTCGGCGTGGAAACGACGCCCGACGGTTGTGAGAAGGCTACTTTCGTTGCAGATGTCAAGGACCACAGCAGCGGCGAACCCGTACTTAAGGTAACAAAGGTATTTGATGTCCTTCCGAATACTTACGTGATGCATTGTCACATGTCGCTCGAAAATCTTTTGGGCACGGAGTTGAAGGTCGGGTTCGACCTTAACGGCCCGCTGGGTATCAGCCGTGAAGATGCCAGGTCGGATATGCGAAAGGTGGTGGCGGCTTTTGTTAACAGCGAGGGGCAGGTCGTCAGCACAAATATAAATTTGAACAAGGCACGCAAGGCCAAGACGGCCGAAGATTTGGAACTGAAAAGTGGTTCGAATCAATTTCTCTGGGCGGCGATTACCAATAAGTACTTTACAGCGATAGCGGTGCCGGTGCCGCAGGCAGACGAGCAATATTGTAAATGGATTTCGGATAAGTCGGCGCGGTTCTATACCGGCGACGGCGACGAAAAGAAAAACAGTAATGATGAAACGATAGGAGTGAATTTCGGCGTTGCGACGCAAAACCTGGCTCCCGTGGGAGCAGACAACAGCAGGGTCGATTATAAATTCGAGATATATCTCGGGCCGAAAGACAAGAAACTGTTCGATAACAACGAGCAATACAAAAGGCTGGGCTTTTATCATACGATAGATTTTATGGCATGCTGTTGCCCCGCGGCTGTTATTCAGCCTTTGGCGTTTTTCATCATCTGGCTGATGAACGTGCTGTATAGCGGCATACCCAACTACGGCATCGTTATCATTATTCTGGTATTCGTCGTCCGCCTTGTCCTGCACCCGGTGACCAAAGCCGGCCAGGTGCGTATGAGCAAGTTTACCAAGATACTCAGCGCTCCGGAGGTTCAGGAAATCAAGAAAAAGTACGCGAAGAACCAT
This sequence comes from uncultured Pirellulales bacterium, assembly GCA_964518825.1. Taxonomy (GTDB): domain Bacteria; phylum Planctomycetota; class Phycisphaerae; order Sedimentisphaerales; family Anaerobacaceae; genus JBBABK01. The sequence goes on along the minus strand of CAZFHM010000039.1, from coordinate 2,022 downwards.
ATGGAGATGCAAAAGCACATAAGCGAATTTCAGAAATCGCGCGGCGTGTCGCCGGCTGATGCATTTTTCGGTATGCTGCCGATGATGGTGCAGATGCCGCTGTGGATTGCGCTGTGGAGCGCGGTAAATGCAAGTATCGACCTGAGAGGTGCGGCGTTTCTGCCCTGGTGGATTACGGATTTGTCGGTCCCGGACGCACTTATCCGCTGGAACACGGTGACGGTCCCACTTTTAGGATGGAAGATAAGCTCACTTAATCTGCTTCCTCTTTTGATGGGTGCGGGGTTCTACCTGCAGCAACAGACCATGCCGCAGCAGCCGGCCGCAACACCGGAAGCCGAACAGCAGCAGAAGATAATGAAGTGGATGATGCTGCTGATGTTCCCCCTGCTGCTCTACAACGCGCCGTCGGGCGTCAGCCTGTATATTATGGCAAGCACCTTCGCCGGGGCCATAGAACAGTATGTAATCAAGAAACATATTCGCGAAAAAGAAGAGGCCCAGACGCGGGGACTGGTCGAGGTCACCAGCAAAACGGGTGGAAAAGTGAAAAAGAAAAAGCCCAAGCCGTTCTTTAAATACTAACCGTATCGAGTATTGTAAGGCGGTGCGACTCGGCAGATTTAGCAATGTACCAGTTAAGTGATACGATTGCTGCGGTCAGTTCGCCTACGTCGGATAAGGCTGTGATTGTCCGTATCACGGGGCCGCAGACAATTGAAAAAATCAACCGAATCTTTTTGCCTAAGGTAAAGGCTCAAAACAGGGCAATCGTTCAAGGCAGATTGCGGCTCGATGAAGGTTTCCAAATCGAAGCGACAATCTACCTTTTTACGTCGGGACATTCATATACGGGGGAGGATTTGGCGGAGATTCACTTCTGGTCTAATTCCGCCCTTACCGAAGCAGTCGTAGAAAGGCTGCTGGCCGGTGGAGTGCGGCCGGCTGGAGCAGGCGAGTTTACGGCGCGGGCATATCTCAATGGAAAGATGGATTTGGCGCAGGCTGAGGCCGTGAACAAGGTAATAACGTCCAGCAACCGCCTGCAATTAGCCGCCGCTGAGAAACTGCTGGCAGGCAGACTAACAGAAACGACCGCAAAGGTATCGAAAGAGATGCTCGACTGCCTGAGCCTGCTCGAGGCAGGAATGGATTTTAGTGAAGAAGATATCGAGTTTATCAGCAAAGATGCTGCGATTCGAAAACTCAAATCCGCAAAAGATAAACTCAAGCAGCTGCTTAGCGGCAGTATCAGCTTCGAGGCGGTAATGGATTTACCGGCTGTCGGAATCGCCGGCGCCGTCAATGCCGGAAAAAGCTCGCTGCTGAACAGGCTGCTCGGACGACAAAGAAGTATCGTCTCGCCCGAGCGCAAAACGACACGAGACGTCCTTACGGGGATTGTCGAAAACGACAACAGCCGTTACGTGCTTTTCGATTGCGCCGGCTTGACTGCACAGGCTCACAGCCAAATCGACGTACTGGCGCAGCAGGCCGCCATCGAGGCGCTCAATAATGCCGACGTCGTGCTGTTTTGCGTCGATGCCGCCAAAGAAGATATAACCGAAGATACAGCTATTCGGCAGCTTATCAGGTCCCGAACGATTATTGCCGTTGCGACGAAAACAGACCTGCTGGACAAAACCAAACTGAAAGAAAACACATCTAAGTTAGGAAAAATTTTCGGGACAAAGTTTCTGCCGATAAGTAGTATTACCGGCCAGGGGCTCGACTTGCTGAGAAAAGCAATTGATGAAAGACTTGCAAACGAGTTAGTGTCAGGTGACGCCAGAGCCGTAGGTGTGGCTCTTACGGCGCGGCATAAGCAATCAGTCACCGAGGCTATAGACAATCTCAGCCAGGCCGTTGACGAGCTCGAAAAGGACAATGACGAGGTGGCTGCGATGCTGCTCCGAGCGGCCTTCCAGTCGCTGGCGGGCCTCGAACGTGAGCGCATCGACGAAAAAATCCTCGATAACATCTTCAGCCAGTTCTGTGTTGGAAAATAGTCTTTAACCACAG
>CAZFHM010000038.1:0-15239 GCA_964518825.1 uncultured Pirellulales bacterium | reverse complement strand
TGCGGTCTTAAGCGGTTCTAATTCTCAAAGGAGATTTACTATGGACTGGGGAACATATATCGGTGGAGGTATAACCGCTACAGCAATTATAATGCTTTTGTCGTCTTGGCTAGGAAAAGTCTGGGCTAATCGTATTCTCGAACAAGACAAAGCCAAATACAGAACTCAGGTGGACACCCTACTCCAAGATTTACGCACAAGAGAAGGTAAAGAACTTTTTGTGCATCAACTTCAGTTTGAGAAGGAATTTGAGGTATATAAGGAATTGTGGGAAAAAGTTCTAGTTTTAGGAAAAGCAGGTAAAAATTTCCGCAGTTTACAAATGGGACAATTGAAACCAGTTGAAGATGCATTTAATGAATTTAGTGATGCGCATAATGTTCTTAATAAATTGGTGTATGGTAACCGTCCTTTTTATGCACCCAAAATATTCGATTTGAGTAAAAAATTATTGGATACAGCATGCGATGTGGCCAGTTCTGTTAAACGACAAGATCTTTTTGAGCGAAATGAGAATAGATCCAAAGAAGCAAACGAAAAGCTAATTAAACTGGGGGACAATATTGAGACGGATTTAGACAGTATCAATATATTGGTGGGTGAAATATGTGACGCTATTCGTGAGAGGATATGGAGCACAGATAAAACTGGCTGGGACAAAAATAAAGATGCTGGGGAATAACAAGGATCAGCCATATTTTTATGCGGAAAATGAAATAAGAGTTGGTGGGAAGTATAATAATTACGTATTGAGGTAATATATGTGATTATCTGAACAAGGGAAAACAATTGTGGGAGATTTTTAATGTCAGAATCTTTTTCTGAAAGACACGGATTTAGCAAGATACCGGCAAATCATTTTGTTTACGAAGATGCATCCGAGCAACTGCGTGAATATATTAAAAAAGTTGTATACGAAGATATGGGAAAGGGACCAAGTTTTTTGCGATCCGTTATTTGCAGTACCTTGCTGGTTCGAGAAGACCCGAATAATTTCTCTGAATACCCAAATATTGACTATGAAGTTAGCGATCATCTACATGAAACGGAATGGTATCGAGTCTACGATGTTATTGAGAGCCTTGCAGGCGTTTTTAACACTCGTGGAAAATATCAAAAATATGAATCTTTGATGAATTCTGGTTTTAGGAAATTAGGCATCGGATGGCAATTGAAAGATGGGATAGTACAGGCACGAGGGGATGAAGTTTTCGAAGAAAATCTTAACGTTGCACAGAAAAAATTAGAAGAAAGTCGTTTTGCAATAGCACAAAAAGAACTAAAAGAAGCGATAATGGATTTATCAAAAAGGCCAGAACCAGATTTGAGAGGTACAATACAACATTCAATAGGAGCGCTGGAAAGCGTCGCAAGAGAGATTACGGGAGATCGTAAAAAAACATTGGGTGAAATATTGAAATACCATCCAGACATAGTTCCCAAACCTCTTGATGAGGGTTTGTCAAAAATTTGGGGATATGCCTCGGAATTTGCCCGACATGTTCGGGAAGATCGAGATATTGAGCGAAAGGAGGTACAGCTTATACTCGGTATATCATCTACAATTATTACCTACCTTGTTGAAAGTGTAGAAAACTAAGAAAACTAGAGACAGTCACATTTTTTTCGCCTGCGGTAGTATTCTCACTTTATAAAGTGTTTTAGAATGATCGTGTAGGTGCTCACCGCCTTTTCCAAATCCGTTAATTCGATATATTCATCCGGCTTGTGGGCAAGTTCGCTATTGCCCGGGCCGAAGATAATCACCGGCGCACCCAATCCTGTTAAAAACGGCCCATCCGTACAGAAACTGGCTGTGGTCGTCTTCTGACAATCGACAACGGAGCAAAACTGCCTGACAAAGCCAGAATCCGAATCCGTCTCCAGCGCCTCGACGTCCCTTATGACCTTTACCTCAGCGTCGAATTCGGGATGGGTCTTTTTCACGCGTGAGAAGACAGACTCGAACTTTTTGACTATTTCTGCGTGGCTTTGATTCGGGACGGTTCTTATGTCGATTTTGACGCTGCACAGGTCGGGAATGACGTTAACGGCCTTGCCGCCCGATATCGTATTTACACTCATCGAGCAACCGCCGAGCAGTGGATGTATGTTTGCCGAAAGGTTTATTTTTTCTAACTCGTCGAGGAAAAGTCTCATCGAATTTATCGCGTTGACGCCCAAATGCGGCATCGAGCCGTGCGCGGTCTTGCCTTTGGTAATAACCTCTAACCACAACAAACCACGGTGGGCGGTAATGACCTCGAAGTTGGTCGGCTCTGCAACAATGACGCCTGCAACAGGCGGCAATTTATCTTTATAGTCGGCGATGAATCTTTTTATCCCGCAGCTATCCGTCTCTTCGCCTGCTACTGCGGCGATAATAATATCGCCTTTTAGTTGGGCCCCTTCGGCTGAGAATTGTTCGACTGCTGTTGCCAGCGCCGCGATTGAGCCTTTCATATCCGCAGAGCCGCGGCCGAAAATTTTACCTTCATTTTCGGCCGCTGAAAAAGGCGGATACTTCCATTGTCCCTCGCCGGGCGGGACGACGTCCAGATGGCAGGCGAAAAGCAATGCAGGCCTGGTACCAGCCGACTTTATACGGACGACAATATTAGCCCTGCTTTCGTCCCAGCAGGTTAATTCGGCACTGATACCGTGTTTTTTTAGATGTTCACGCAAAATCTCCGCGGCGGCCAGTTCGCCTTTATCGGCGGTCGTATCGGCTTGTATAAGGGATTTGAGTAAATCTTTCATAACCAAGAGATTATACAGCCTTTGGTAATAAAACAAGCTCAAGCAGAAATTTTTATTGCCAACTCGGCCGATTCGTGCAATACTATTCGGTTTGAAATCCGGCGCCTTTGGAGGAAATATGGGCCCAGTATTAAGCGGGTTGACAAAATTGCAGAGCGTGGAGAACCGCCTGCGGATAGTAAAGAACAAGCTTGCAAGATGCAGGCGTAACGTCATCATCCAGGAAAACCTGATTCGCACCCTGACCAGCAGCTTCGAAGCCAAGAAAGAGGAAGTTCAGCTTACCAAGGTACAGTCGGACCGGCTGGAGCTGGAGTTAAAGAGTCGTGACGAGGCCATATCCCGCCTGCGGGCGTCGCTTAATACGGCCAAGACGAACAAGGAATACGCGGCGGTACTCACTCAGCTCAACACCACCAAGGCCGACAATTCCAAAATAGAGACCCAGATACTGGACCTGATGAAGGACATCGAGGCCGACCAGGCCGAGTGTAAAAAGATCGAAGAGCAAATCGGGGAGCAGAAAAAAATCCTCGAGCAGACCCGCACCGAGACCGAACAGCTCTCCGTCAAGTACCAGGCTGATATAGACCAGATACAGAGCGAGTGGGACGACGCCGCAAAGCAGGTCCCACCCGGGGCACTGGAAATCTTCAAGCGAGTCGCCGAAACCTACGATGGCGAAGCCCTGGCAACAGTAGAAGAGCAGGAATCACGAGCCGCCACCTACAGTTGTGGAGGATGTTTTATGTCCATTACGCCCGAAACTGTGAATCTTCTGATGACGAAGGATGATATTATTCGCTGTCCGAACTGTACGCGAATCCTGGTGCTGAGCAGTGGCGGTGAGTGAGCCGTGGTCAAGGCTTCAAGTGGAAGTGGTGAGTGAACGGTGGTAAATAAGTAATAAGTCTCGGCCGTGGTGGTACATGAGCAATCGCGGTTGATTATAGACGGGCAAAATTGTTTCGGTACGGTAAACACCATCCGGTAACAGGATGCTCCGGGCACGAGCGGTTATAGATGCTTATAATTGTTTCAGTCTCGTCATTTTTTGCCGAACTTCAGGAGTGAACACTTGTCCGAGCAAGTCGAGCATTTAACCATTTATACCGACGGAGCCAGCAGGGGTAATCCCGGGCCTGCAGCGGCGGCGTTCGTGCTGACGGATTCGCACGGTAAAGAACTGGCGGCAAAGGGGTTATACCTGGGCGAGACGACTAATAACGTCGCCGAATATACCGGACTTGCCAAGGCACTGGAGGCTGCAAAACAAATGTCGCCGAAACAAACGTGCGTTTACAGCGACAGCGAACTGCTGGTCAGGCAAATCAACGGTCAATACAAGGTCAAGAGCGAACAGATACGGCCTTTGTATCAGCAGGTGATGTCACTTCTGGATTCATTCGGCTGTTACCAGGTCAAACATATTCCGCGCGGCAAAAACAGCCGAGCAGACGACCTTTGTAATCGCGTGCTCGACCGGCAGCAGAATGTTCAGTCGACGGCAAGGCAGAAACACCTGCGGCTGGGTGCGCTTATCAGCGGCGGCGGCAGAACATTGCTAAATATTCTCGAATGTATCGAGAGGGGTGAGCTGAACGCCGAAGTGCCGGTGGTTATAAGCTCACGTTCAACAGCAAAGGGAGTGGAACGTGCGCGCGGCGCCGGGCTCGAGGTCAAGATTATACGCACGAAAGATTACCCTAATACAGACGCGTTCAGTAAACGTCTCGAAGAAGAGCTGGACATCGCAAATGTGGATTTGGTTATTCAGGGTGGATGGCTATGCCTGTGGAAGATACCGGAGCGCTATACAAATAAGGTGATGAATATACACCCAGCGCTGCTGCCGAGTTTCGGCGGTAAAGGGATGTGGGGACATAACGTACACGAAGCGGTGCTCGCGGCAGGATGCAAGGTGAGCGGGTGTACCGTGCATTTTTGTACGAACGAGTACGACAAAGGGCCTATTATCGTGCAGCGGACGTGCCCTGTTGAAGAGGATGATACGGCTGACACGCTGGCGGACCGCGTATTCGAGCAGGAGTGCATTGCGTATCCGGAGGCTATAAGGCTTTTTGCAGAGGGCAGAATAACGGTCGAAGAAAATAGAGTAAAAATTAAGACCAACTCAACCGGTACATAGGATGAACGAACGTCAGAAAAGTGTAGTCAGGGATTTTATCTTAGTCGTTGTTATTACCATCGCTGCTGTAGTGGGGCTGGTAAGCTTCAAGGACTATGTCAATCGAACGGAAGCTATGCGGGCAATGGGACATCTCGGACAAGTAGTTCTGGGGTATCGCGAGGCGCACGGTTCGGTGCCAGCGCAGTATTATGTGGACGAAATCAAGAAGAAGCTTGAAGGAAGCGCCCGTCTCGGCGCGCTGAAATATCGCGCCAGATGGATTGAGTTCGGGGCTACGGATGATGAAATTCTCGCCTATGTTAAAAAAGACTACGGCTACCTGATTTACGGCACGGGATATATCGTTCTTCGACTCGACGGCAGGGTAGAGTGGATGAAAGAAAAGGAATTCGAGTCTTTGCTGGATTCGCAGCAGAGCCTGGAGGAGAAAAGATTCGGCGGGGAGCAATTTTAGCCTGATACTCGAATAGCCCCCAAAAGCACAAGTCGCAGATTACGCAGATTTTTCATTGATTTACACGGATTTTTTTAACCGCAGAGAAAAAATTATTTTAACCACAAATTCCGTCTTCGTACCGATAGAAATCATCGGGACTACGCCGTGACAAGTAACGCAGATTTACACGAATTAGATTTAGCCACAGAGCTCACAACTTGTCCTGATGTCGTTTATCGGGAGAGGCCACAGAGCACAAGGGCATAAGTCACAAGAGCACAAGGCATAAGAGCAGAAGGGCGAAGCCAAGTGAAAGCCAAGAGCGGCAGTAAACATAAGCCGGGGCATAGAACGCTCAAGATTGTCGTTATAATCGTCCTGGCAGGGGCAGCGGGTCTGGCCATCAAATTCATCCCTGGGATAATCAAGGAGTCAGCCGTGCATAATACGCAAGTTCTGTTAAAAACGAATTTCGGCGATATTGCCGTCGAGCTGGACGAACAAAAGGCACCGGTCACGACTGCTAATTTCCTCAAATACATCAAGCAGGGCCATTACGACGGCACCATATTCCATCGCGTCATCCCGAACTTTATGATTCAGGGCGGGGGATTCGCGGTTGACGGCCAGCAGAAGAAACCGGGCCCGCCTATTACAAACGAGGCGGGCAACGGGCTGAAAAACATGCGGGGGACCATCGCAATGGCCAGGACCAACGACCCCGACAGCGCGACGTGCCAGTTTTTTATAAATCTTGTGGACAACGGCTTTCTCGATTATTCGGCGGGCAGGAACCCCGGCTACGCGGTATTCGGCAGGGTTGTCGAAGGGATGGAAACCGTGGACAAAATCGGCGCTGTTAAAACCGGTGCGGCGGCCGGGATGAAAGACGTGCCCGTGCAGCCGGTGATTATCGAATCGGTAAAAGTCGTCGGCACCCTTGTTGACGGCATACAAGGGCAAGCAGGGGACGGAGGGCAGAATAAACGATGAGAACCCCGCCTAAATATAAACAAAAACCCCCTGCGGTGCAGGGGGTTAACAGGTATTGAATTGGCGTCAGATTCGCGACGGAATTTTACTGAGCGGCGGCGTGTGCCTCTTCGTCGGCGGTTTCTTTGACCTTTACGCCTTCGAAATTAAGATGCTCTTCGTCCTGCACGTCAATTTTGATAAAGTTTTTATCCTTAAACTCACCTCTCAGCATCGATTCGCTGAGCGGGTCTTCGATGTAGTGCTCGATGGCACGACGTAAGGGTCTTGCGCCGAATTCGGGGTTGTAGCCCTTGTCGATGAGAAACTCTTTTGCCCGTGACGTTAATTCGAGTTTAAGGCCGTACTCGACGACTCTCTTGAAAACCTTTTTCAATTCGTAATCGACGATGGTCTGGAGGTCCTCGCGTGTAAGTGATTTAAAAACAATGATGTCGTCGAGACGATTGATGAACTCCGGCCTGAAGTGCCGCTCGGTTTCTTTATGGAGCAGGTCTTTCATTTTTTCGTAGCTTGCCTCGGCGGTTTTTTTACCGAATCCGAAACCGGACTGGTTTTTAATCAGGTCTGCCCCGATGTTGCTGGTCATAATCAGAATTACATTCTTGAAGTCGATATAACGTCCGAAGTTGTCGGTCAGCCGACCTTCTTCCATAATCTGCAGCAGCATGTTGTAAACATCCGGGTGCGCCTTTTCGATTTCGTCGAGCAGGAGTACGGCATAAGGTCTGCGTCGTATTCTCTCTGTAAGCTGTCCGCCTTCCTCGTATCCGACGTATCCCGGCGGTGCTCCGACGAGGCGGCTGACGTTGTGTTTTTCCATGAACTCGCTCATGTCGAGCTGCACGAGGGCTGATTCGTCGCTGAAGAGGAACTCGGCAAGTGCTCTTGCCAAAAGGGTTTTTCCGACACCGCTTGGTCCGAGGAATATGAAGCATCCCATCGGACGATTGGGGTCCTTAAGACCGCTACGGCTGCGGCGTACGGCCTTGGCGATTACCGTTATGGCTTCGTCCTGTGATACAACCCTCTTATGAAGCTCGCCCTCTAATTCGAGCAGTCGTTGAGTTTCTTTCTTTTCGAGCCTGGTAAGCGGCACGCCCGTCATTTTGCTGACGACTTCGGCGATGACTTCTTCATCGACCTGCCCGGTTGATTCGCGGTTTTTGTCGTACCACTCTTTTTGCATTTTATTTTTCTGGTCCATCATCTGCTGCGCTTCGTCTCTCAGTGAGGCGGCTCGTTCGTAGTCGGCGTTTTTTACGGCCTCGTCCTTTTCGCGTTGTAGTTTTTCGACGTTTGATTCGACCTCGGTCAAGTCCGGCGGCGGCGTCATATTTTTCAATCGTACCCTTGCGCCGGCTTCATCGACCACGTCGATTGCCTTGTCGGGCAGGCATCGGCCGGTGATGTACCTGTTTGACAGCTCTACAGCCTGGAACAGTGCCTCATCGGTGAAGTGAACGCGATGGTGAGCTTCGTACCTGTCGCGCAGTCCTCTCAGGATGTTCAGCGTTTCTTCCTTGCTCGGCGATTCGACGATTATCGTCTGGAACCTTCGTTCAAGGGCGCCGTCTTTTTCGACGTGTTTTCGGTACTCATCAAGTGTAGTTGCGCCGATGCACTGGACTTCGCCGCGTGCGAGCGCAGGTTTGAGGACGTTGGATGCATCTATAGCGCCTTCGGCTCCGCCTGCCCCGACGAGTGTATGCAGCTCGTCTATAAACAGTATTACATTCTTGGCTCTTCGTACTTCGTTTATGACGGCTTTGATTCTTTCCTCGAACTGTCCTCGGTACTTGGTTCCGGCGACCATCATTGCCAGGTCGAGCACCACGATTCTCTTATCCTTAAGCAGCTCGGGGACTTCCTTTCCGACAATCTGCTGACTAAGTCCTTCGACGATAGCGGTCTTTCCGACGCCTGCCTCACCGAGAAGGACGGGATTGTTTTTTGTTCTTCTGCAGAGTATCTGGATGAGTCTTTCAATTTCATTTTTTCTGCCGATGACGGGGTCGAGCTCCTTGTTTTTTGCAAGCTCAGTTAAGTCTCTTCCGAAGCTGTCGAGTGCCGGGGTTTTGCTTTTGGCCTTTGGCCGGGCCATTGTCGGCCCCATCTTCATTCCCATTTCACCGGGCTCGGTATCGACACCGGCGCCGAGCAGGTTAAGAACTTCCTGTCGGACTTCTTCCAGTTTTAGTCCCAGGCCCATCAGTACCTGTGCGGCGACGCCTTCTGTTTCGCGGAGCAGTCCGAGCAGTATATGTTCGGTGCCGACGTAGTTATGATTAAGCGCCCTGGCCTCTTCGATGGCGTATTCAATTACCTTCTTTGCCCGCGGGGTCTGCGGGAGCTTGCCCATGGTGACCAGGTCCGGTCCGCTCTTGACGTGCTTTTCGACCTCGAGTCGCAGCTTTTTAATATCGACGTCGAGATTTTTGAGTACGGCCGCCCCGACGCCGCTGCCCTCTTTGACCAGGCCAAGCAAGATGTGCTCTGTCCCTATGTGCTCGTGATTGAAACGCTGTGCCTCCTGATTGGCCAGCGCCATTACTTTCCTTGCTCTGTCAGTGAAACGCTCAAACATATTCAGCCTCGATTCATTACTATGATTGCTTTGTCTTTAGCAGATTCAGCCGCAAATCCTGTTCCAATCTTCAAGATGCCGAATAATCGCGAATATCCCGCTTTTAGCTCATTATATCGATACCTGCCATTGGTGTCAAAATGGCGACTATCTGCACATTTGACAGCAAGACATCCAGGTTGCGGTCCAATCACTTATATTCATCGGCGGCCTGTCTTGTTCGTCTGGCCGTCAATAATAACCTTTAGCTTAGTTTGTATCGTCAAAACCGCGTCTGTACTTTCTGTTTATTCGGCCGGAAAGCGGTTTTTTCAGGCGGAATCGCGGATTGTGGCCCCCGAATTTTGGAACAGCGTTATCGGAACTGCATATCAGGCGATTACAGGCACTGAAACCCGTTTACTAATACTCCAACATCCACTGCCGGGCAATTTGTTTCAGTCATTAACGGGCGGAAATCGTATCGCATCTATCCAGGCATTATTTTCGCCGTAAGTTTTAGGTTCGTAATTCCATTTGAATGTATGCGTTCCGGCAGTGACCGGTACGGTTTCCAACGAAAAATCTTTATTTCCATCGGAAGTGAGATATATCTCGTCATCAACATAAAACCTGAAATAGCCATCATTGTTAATTTTCAGCATGAAATAAAGGTATCCTTGTCCACAGGTAACAGTAGTGCTTAAAATGCTTTCATCGTAGCGAGTGACATCACCGGATTTTGCACTATAGCTTCCTTCGAAGCTTTCGGAAGAATCGATAGTCCAGGGGCCGTCGCCGCCGTGTGTCCAGGGCAGATTAGTGAAGTCACCCGTTTCGAAATCCTCGTCATATTCGATGATTCCCTCGTCAATTCCCCAATTTCCCGCAAGACAGGCATAATCAAACATATTAACAAGTCCATCAGGGCCGTCAGAACCGTCAACGTCACTATTATATATCATACCTTCCATCAGCCATTCATCCGTCAACGCCGCCAGGTCATAAATGTCAACAAAATCATCGCCGCCGGCCGGCGCCACATCACACGAAGCGTCCCAGTCGGCATCTCCTTTTTTGCTCTGCCATGCATTGGCAAACCTGGCCAGGTCCGGCATACTTACAACGTAGTCTCTAACGGCCGGAGCGATATCCATTCTCAGTTCACTGCATAACCAGTCCTCACACAGATAAGCGAGGTCAAAATGGTCAACGTCCCTGTCCTTATCAATGTCCCCACACAACACGGGTTTGTTTCCAAAGTCATATCCACCGAGATTTCTACCCGGCAGGGACAGTTTGTAATATTCTTTGCGATGCAGGGCTATGTAGTTTGGGTCAGTAACAGCGATTATCCTGCCGTCAGCGGTTATCGCAGTTTCTCCACTCGTGAATTTTTCATAGTTTAGCTTGGTCAACCCACTGCTGATATTTTCCAGATATTCCCATGTTATCGCATCGAAGGTCAATAATCTGTTTCCCCCAAAGCGAAAAGCGTAAAAAACGTCACCATCCGGACTGTATTCGGCTGCCATTCTGCTGTCTTCGATTCCCATTACCATATCGAGATTCGAATCGACTATCCGGCAATGTTCATCGAGCTGAACGGTGCCCATCGAGCCGTCAGAATTGAGGGCTACCGGAGAGGCGTTAAGAAAATTATTAAAATAGTTTTCTTTTGTAAAAATATCGCCCGCGGCGTCATATACTCCAACCCAGCCGTTTGAGCTGTTGTTTATCAGCCAGGTTGTGCTTCTGTCATGTGAGCGAACCAGCCTGACATCATCATTAATAGTACTGTTACCGAAGACATCAGGAACGATTGAAATTTGATCGTTGCTGGTGTCGAGCTTATACAACGGAACAGAACTGTTGCCGCTATAAGCCGCGGTCATCAGCGCTATGCCCTGCGAACCGATTGCAATATCATAACTGCCGTCTTCATTTACTCCCGGAGTATAAGTCAGATTCGTAATACTCAGTGTATTCAGGTTGACCTTGTGTACGATTGCGTTACCGTTGGAAAGCTGAACGTCCGCAACATAGAGAACGCTGTAATCAGCGGTTATGTCGAGGCCGTGAGGTGAACCACCGACCATAACTGGAGAAAGGAACTGGTTTGTGCTCAGGTCAAACCGTTCTATGTTACCGGCAGCGGTACTGACATACAGGAGGTTTCGCAAATCATCGAAGATAATATCTCTTGGCTGGTTCACTTCAATAGCATCTACCCAGCCCAGAGACGGCTCGGTGCAGGTGTATCCTTTCTGCTGTACTTCACGAACGAAATACAGGCCATATGAAAGTCCGTCGATGAGCCAATGGCCATCAGCATCTGTAACAGTCGCCGGTTCCTGTTCGTCGAGCTTCGTATCACCGTCCAGGTCAACATACACCTGAATCCCCGCCAAGCCCGGCTCATTAACGTCGTGCCGGCCGTTTCCGTTCAAGTCCTCGTATTTAGTACCTGAAAACTTTCCTTCACTATCAGGGCGATTTCCAAAGTTCGCTTCTATATCATGTTTGCCTATCCACACGCGATGCCCGCCCGGAACGCCGACTCCCCCCGCCAAGCCATCGAGTCTGAGACTGTTAACATACGGTATGACTGATATTAATGAACCATCTTCCCTGTGGGTAACCCTCATCTCATCTTTGCCCCAGAAGTTTCCGTACAGGACACCGTTTGTATAGGCAACAGTAGCACTAATCGGGAATCGTTGTTCGATTGTTTTAACCAGGTCCGCTGTGTCAGGATTAATCTCATAAAGTGACCACTTTACAGCCATATTACTCAAAAGCAGGTCTTTATACGGGTCGGACGCCATACCATCTCCGTGACCTTCGGCAAGGAGGTCACGCGATATTAATTCCTTGGTAAATGCATCGTACCGATTCAAATAAACTGTCGGATTGGTTGCCTGAATATCCGCGGTTGAAGTGACATACAAGATGCCTTTATGCCAGGCACAAGTCCATGCAATTTCATTGCCGGGAAGGTCAAATACGCCCTGGTCCATCACTAAACCCGTATCGGGGTCGATTTCAAAATAAAGGCTGTCGGCCGTATTCATACTCGTCAATTTCAAGGGACAGTAGAACAAAGAGCTCGGCCCGGCTGCAAAGACACAATGACCAATAAGGTCGGAATAGAACGGTGCTGCAAATCGTTTCTTTTCAGTAATCGTGTCCAACTCGAATTCGACGATATAAGTTACATAATCTACAGCCCCATCAATCGCCCATAGTTTTCCGCTGGTAAGGCCCGGATAGGTCTGGAACCAGCCGGTTTGCGGTACTTCCATAATGTTGTAGTAGCCAGGCTGGAGATTTGTGAACTGGTAATAACCGGAGGCGTTTGTCGTAGTTTTGGGTTCGCCGGAATCCCATTGGCTGTTCTGGTTCTCGTCGATGTACACTTCCCAACCGCTTAAAGGACTTTCACCGACATTCCACACGCCGTTATTGTTTGCATCGTAGAACTTATAGCCGCTAATATCACAGTTATGGAGCTGATAGTTTCCGAAGTTAGCCTCGGTTTCATTTCCATCATTCAGCCGAACTCTGTAGTACATTCCGCCTCCGCCGGGACAGGTATTAATCCAGCCGGCCTGGCTGACTTCCGATACGGTATAATACTTGTCCGGTACTAAGCTTGTGAATTCATAGTTGCCCTGAACGTCCGTTGTAGTTGTGATGTCGTTCGGGTCAATTTCTCCGTCGTGGTCCTCATCTATGAAAATCGTCCAGCCGCTAAGCGCCGGCTCACCGGTATCGATTTGGCCGTTATCGTTCAGGTCATGCCATTTTTTTCCATAGATTCGAGTTTGCGGCCCGGATTCAGTAACGGTTATCGTATAATCCTCGACTTCGCCATACCCACTTGAGTCGCAGGCTTCAGGTGTTTCGGAGTAGCAGATTCTTATCCGCATTCTGGTGTCACCGAGGACGTCACCGGCGGGCGGAGTTATTGTAGCTGTGTATGGTCCGGTGCCGGGACTTCCTATAATGGGAGTAATTTGTTCATCGGTATCTTCAAAGTCTTCGTCCTGGTTCCAGTCCACCCAGATGCCGCACTCGTCGGTCTCGTAGTTGGTCACACCGTTTGTTACGGTTATGTCGTAACCGGTACCGATTTGCATTTCGGTAGAAAGGCTGGTGTAATCAAAGTACTGGTCGCAATCGCTGCTATTATCGATAGACCCAACCTGAACACACTCGATGTACTCGTCGCAACCGCCTGATGCGGGGCAATATCCGCCCTGCTGCTGCTGTTCGTAGTAAAGCTTTATCCACCAGAAGTCAATATAGGCGCCGCCAAGGCCACTTAGCTCATTAGCAAACAACCACCATGTCTGATTGAGAGGTTCCCCGTTAAAAGTTGTGATTCCGTATTCAGTTTCAGAAATGTCATCGGAATCTATTCCGTTTTCCAGGACGTGTTCTATACTCTCGTCGTCGTTGTATAAATAAATATAAAGGAACCCGATGCCGCTGCCGATGACTTCATAGTGTACGTCTATGCATGTGACGGCCATGTATGGAAGCGATGAAAAGTCCAAACCACTGTAGCCCGGGAGGCCTACGTTTGCTCCGTACTCACTGTAATAGGACACTCCGGAACAGGAAGAAAATACGGCGGCATCGTTGATAGTTTCCAGGTTGTCTGCGGCATCTTCCCCGCCCGGCAGAGCCGTCACAACAAGTAAGTTCCTGAGTATTTCATAGCTGACGTGGGCCTGCTCCAGCCAAGTGAGCTCATCGGCCGGTATTTGAACCTTTGCCGCCCGGCCGTCGGCAGAAACCTGAATCTCGTCACCAGGTGCTCTGGACAGTGCCTGGGCATCGGACAATGTGAAATTTTCGTCGAGGGTAATCTTTACCTCGCTGAATGCTGTCGATTGAACCGGTTGCCGGTCGCCAGAGGCGGTAAAAGCCGACAGACAAACCGTAGTGAACACCAAAACAAGAGTGGTATGATTGCGCATCTTCTTCTCCCAAAAGAACTTATGTTTCCCGCATTTTCGTACCCTGCCTCCAGAACCCCAATAGAAAGCAGGAAATATTCTATAGGATGAAGGTGACAAAATCAAGGATATTTTTGCGATATTTTGACCGATAGGCAGGAATTTGCAGCTGGAAATTACCCAAATTGTTTTTTTATATTTTTCTTAAAACAAGGGGTTGACAAAAGACGTATCTATGCTATAGTTGTAATAGTTGCTATAGTACAATTGCAGGCATTTAAATGCAGATTCAAATAGACAACGCATCCGAACGGGCGGTTTACCAGCAGATAATAGACCAGGTTAAGCGTGACATTGCCCTTGGCCGACTGAAACCCGAAGAGAAGCTGCCTACCGTAAGAGAGCTGGCGGGACAACTGGCAATTAATCCCAATACCATCGGCAAGGCGTACAGCCGGCTCGAGCGCGAAGGAATAATTACCACCCGCCCCGGCTCCGGCGCATTTGTGGCCGACCTGGGCTCGAATCTGAGCACGGCCGTTCGCAGAAAAATCCTCTGCAGCAACATTGAACGACTGCTGGTCGAAGCTATGCATATGCAGATTGATAAAGATACCCTTAGCCAGTGGTTCAAGACCGCACTGGATAAGTTTAAGTTCCCGCAGCGGAAAGGATAGGCTATGAGCGACTACCCCATAACAATTGATAACCTCAGCAAATTTTTCGACGGCAGATGCGTGCTTGACGGTATAAACCTGCAAGTTCCCCGCGGCTGTATTTACGGTCTTTTGGGCAGGAACGGCGCGGGCAAGACCACAATTATCAGAATACTTTTAGGCACTGACTCGGCTACCCGCGGCGGGACGACACTGCTCGGCTGCGACTCGCAAAAACTGCCGGCAAAACTGCGAAGCCGAATCGGATATGTTGCGGAAGGTCACAATCTCATACAACATTACAAAGTCGGTCAATTGATAAAACTATGCAAGGATTTGTCGGTGACGTGGAAGGAAGGATTTTTCAAGTCTCTTATAGAGACGTTCCGGTTGCCGACGGACAGGAAGGTAAGCGAGCTGTCAACCGGAATGAGGGCACAACTGAATCTGTCTCTGGCTATGGCAATTGACCCGGAACTGCTGATTCTGGATGACCCGACTTTGGGTCTCGATACCGTGGCGAGACGGCAATTTCTGGAGCTGGCGATAGATTTGCTTCAAAAAGACGGGCGGACGATTCTGTTCAGCTCGCATATATTAAGTGACGTCGAGCGAATCGCAGAGAGGATTGGGATACTGGCCGGGGGTAAACTTGTTGTTGACTGTTCGCTGGAAGAGCTGAAAAACCGCGTAAAGAAGCTGCGGCTGA
>CAZFHM010000037.1:10388-15374 GCA_964518825.1 uncultured Pirellulales bacterium | reverse complement strand
ACCCATCTGGCCATCGTGAACCGGCACTAATAAACTTTCATACGCATCTCGATGCCTCGTATCAATGCCAAGTTGACCGAAATTGTTTTTTCCGCAGGTCCAGACCGTCTTATCCTCAAACAGGATGAGCGTATGGTCTTCGCCGCCGGAAAGCCTCACTCCCGGTTTGACTGTGACCGTTGTCTGGTCGGTTGCCGTTGCTATGCCGTCGGTTACCTTCAACCGCAGCACGTACGTGCCCGGCTTAGCGAAGCTCGCCTTCGTCTTCAAAGCAGAAGTATTCTCAAAATCAACGGTGTCGGGGCCGCTGAGCAATGACCATTCATTCGAATCTGCTGTGCCGCTCAATACCACACCGTTCAGGTCTGCATAATCGGGTAGTACCACCACCTGGTTCGGCCCGGCATCGATTTCGAGCAGATTAGCAGGCTGATTGATGTCTATTTGCACTACACTATTGACATCGTATTGACCGTCGCCGGCCTCCAGCTTAAGGATGTAAAGCCCCGCTTTATTAAAGGTGACACACGGGTCTTCCACAAACTCATTCGGCTCAAATGTTACCTCAGCTTCCGGGGGGTATACAACAACCGACCATTCCTTCGAGACCGTCCCCGGCGGCACGGGCCTGCCATCGTCGGAAACAGTGCCGTCAAGACTCGTCTGAATATAAGTTGTGGAAGCCGGCTCTATCTGTTGATTTGTCCCGGCGTTGACATAGGGCGGCTCGTTATATTGCGAACCGCCAATTACATTGACGTCTGCATAATCATTTGAATCGTAAAGGCCGTCAGAAGCCCATAATTGCAGTCTGTAAGAACCGGGTTTGGAAAAAGTTGCATTGGTGTCTTCAGAATATGGGTCCTCAAACGTCACCGTACCTCCGGTAGAGCTATAATCCTTCGACCAGTATATATTGAGCACCCCATTGGGATAGCCGTCTTCCGTCACAGTTCCGTCAAGCTCAAGCGGATTCGCTAATTCAACAGGAGCATATTCACCTGCATCAACGAAAGGCGGAAGATTACCGTTGGGGTCAGGGCCTTTACCAACAACAATCAAGGCATCGTCCTTATCGAGAGTCTCGCCGAACTCACCCTTTGCCGTAAGTCGCAGCGAATATGTGCCAATCCAGGAGAACTCCACGGTAGGTGTCAAAGACTCGGATGTCTGCTGAAAGCCTTCGGTCAAAGGGTCGAAATCTACAGTTCGGCCTTCCTCGACATAGGCTACCGACCATGTTGTGCTGTGAATACGATTTAAAGGGTCAGAGATTATCTGCCCTCGGAGCTTGACGAAATTAATCGGCCACTTGATCGGCTCATAATCGCCCGCCTCAACCTTGACCCAGTCGACCAGAACCGTCACCGTAGCCTCATTTGAAGGCAGACTGGAGTTGTCCTGGGCTATATAAGTGAAACTGTCCTGCCCACCGAACAGGGCAGATGGGGTGTAAGTTATGTGGTCACCGTTAATAACTGCCGTGCCATGGAGCGGCTCTTGCTCTATCGAAAGGATGCTTAGTGTATCGCCGGGGTCAGGGTCGCTGTCGTTATCCAGTACATTAATGTCCACGGGAACCATATAACCAGTCGAGGCGTTATCATTATTTGCAATGGGGTTCTGATTGGGTTGCAGAACATTTATCGTAACTAAAGCTGCTTCAGACTCACGACCGGTATTAACCCCCCTGGCTTTGTAGGTAAAACTATCAGTTCCGGTATAATTAGAGTCGGGTGTATAGGCAAACGACCCGTTAGCGTCTAATATTAGTAAACCATTTGAAACATCCGTATCCAAAACACATTTTAATGTGTCACCATACGGGTCGTAGTCATTGCCGAGCACACCTGGGGCTGGTATATCCAGCACATTGCCCGCTGCAATCGAGTATTCATCATTTACGGCTACAGGAATCTGATATTCATACGCGCCCATATCAACATACGGCCGTGTATCGCAAGGGTCACGGTAGCCGTCATCAAAGGAGTTCGGGTCGTCAATAAACCTCGGACGGCCGTCAAGGTCCGTATCGATGTCAACAGGCACGGCTGTATTATCGCCCACATCGATACACGGCGAACCCGGCCTCAGATGATAATCACCCGGCTCAAGATTTGGCTCCAGAGGAATCGTAGTATAGAATCGTAAATGAGAGGCATCTGAATGTCTTTCAGCATAGAACAGATCAAAATTATACCTGCCTGGCAAAAGGTTCAAGGTAACAGCGTCAGGGGGATCAACGAAGCTGTCCGGCTCCATATCTTCATATGTATTATCATCAACCGGGGTGTATATTTTCACATCAAAATCGTTGTCATCATCAATGTCAACTATCTCAAGTTTCCGATATCGCGATGGATGTAGGCCGCCCATATCCAGCACGAGTTTCCCATCTATATATATCCACATATCATCATCGGCTTCTTGAGCCTTGAAATATCGCTGTGTACCCCCCCAGCTGGCATCCACAAAAAATGTTGTGTGAAGTTCCAGCGTAAAGTGATAGTTATGGTCGTTCCTATCAACAACTTCGTGACCAAATCCCCAATTATCAATCGGGAAATACTCCCGATTGTCATATTCATACTCCCCGGGAGTTTCGGTCGGCTGCAGCTCAAGAAGAATATCTGTACGACGGTTCACCCCTTCTACATCCCTGTACCACTGGTCAAAGTACTGCCTGCCATGGGTAACAAAGTCTTCAGGGTCTTCTTCTCCGAGTGCATATATGGGTTTTCCGTCCTGGTCCAGGCCTGAACCAAGCGGCCCTACAATTCCGGTTACAATTTGTTGTCCCCAATGCATTTCATCTTCATCAGCCTGGTTTTGAAAATCGACGTGACCATCCGGATTCAAATATGTGTTCAGTGTGTATGAATTTCTCGTGTGACGAGCTCTAAAATCTCGAACGGTTGCACAAAGAGGAAGACTGTTCGGTTGGGAAACAGCGTCCCAGTGACCGGGGTCGACGAATTCAGGATACGAATCGATATTATGACTTCCGGTGCCGTAAGGTATCGAGCTATCAAATGCGTTGCCATCCTGAATGCAGCTGTAAGTTGCGGTGGACGAACTGCCCCCTGCCTCGGTGATTTGTTGAGGCAGGCTTGGCGTGCTGTTGGTATTATCACGGTTGTCCCAAAATATGCAGTTCTCGAGTGTTACATCATTGGAATCGTCGTTATAAATACCTCCTGTTTCGTAAGCAATGTTGTTGCTAATAGTGCAATTGATTAGTTCTATATCGTCGGCATCGTTGTAAATAGCGCCGCCTTTACCGCTATATAAATTCTCGACGGCATTGCCGCTCAAAAGACAGTTCACCAGCATAGTATCGCTGCCGGCGCCGTTATAAATCCCGCCACCGGCATTTTGTGCGTAATTGGCAAAGAAATGACAATTTAAAACTATGGGCGAAGCAGCGTCGTTGTACATTCCGCCGCCGTATTGATTGGTTCCGTTGCCATCCGCGTACCCACCGCGAATAATAAAGCCGTCAATCCTTGAATCGTCCGCACCTGTAACTACATGGTAAGCGTTGCCGCTGCGCGGCAGGCCGTTATCAGCGCCACCATTATCATAATCTATATCACCGCTGAGAATAGTTTGATTTGCAGCCCAATCACGGTCGCTCAGGCTTGTTTCATCACCTGTAAAACCACCGTATACTGCTACATTTTCTACCAACTGGAAAGTTGAATTACAGTCATCCGGAGTCTGGCCGATTCCTTCATCCGGATAATAAGTCCCATCGGCTACCCAGATTTCTTTACCTGCTTGTGCTTCGAGAAGAGCATCCGGAAGGTATTTAAAGGCAGTTTCCCACGATCGGCCATCGCCGCCGGAAGCAGCATTAGCATCCACATAAATCACGTTACCAGCTAAAGTGTAAACTGCCATCTCCAGATAGTTTATTCGCATGGATTCTGAAGAGGTGTCTCCCTCATGTACCCCCCAGACAATTTTACCGTTTACGTCGTCAATATAAGTACTGATGTCCGAAGTAATCGAACGGGTCATCAAAGTATCCACTCCACCCGAAATACTTTGATTGGAACCAACCTGAACCCATGAATCAGTCTGTCTCCAGTCGGCGCCTGCCTCCATAACATATATTCTGTGTGTCGTAGAACCGGAAGTGCCTGTATATCCCCTGAAGGTCAGGTCAATACGGGCGATACTGTCAAGTGGTTCATTAATATCCATTTCAATCCAGAGAAATACCTCATCACCAAAACTTGGGTCGGCAGTAGTCCATCTTGACGTATCATCGGCCGAAATAGCGATATACTGCTGGTCGGTTGCTTCAACCATTGAATTTCTGTTGCCCTCGATTCCGTAAAACGGGAAGACATCCACATCGCAGGCATAAGCGTTATAGCTTGCATCTGATTGGTTTATGTCTATAAAACTGTAAAAGATGACCGGAGTGTTGACGTCAGGTACAGCCCATATCTCGCTTGAGTATTCAGATTCATTTGAGGTTGCATCCACGGCTTTAACAACATAGTAGTAAGGCGTATTGTTATTGACATCAATATCGGTGTAAGCCGAACTGCTTAACAGCAAGCCGTTCAACTGAACATAGCCGCTGCCTGAGGTTGTCGAGCGATACACATTGTATCCGTCCAGATCAGCTTCGACGTTATCGTTCCAGTCGAGACAAACAGTTTGATTAGCCACTCTTGCCCTCAACCCGGTCGGAGCTGCAGGAGCTGTATCAACAGGCGTAGCCTCGGCTTCATTAGAGTATTTCGACTCATTTGAAGACGTGTCGACCGCTGTAACTACATAGTAATACGTTGTTCCATTTATGGCGCTGTTATCTATATAGGTGGAACTGCCGACCGGTGTTTCGTTTACCTTCGTATAGCCACCGCCTGAAGTTGTAGAACGATATACGTTATAACCATCGAGGTCCTCATCACTGTTTTCGTCCCAGTCGAGGCTGACCGAGCCGTCACCCGCTGTTGCCGTCAGTCC
>CAZFHM010000037.1:0-10378 GCA_964518825.1 uncultured Pirellulales bacterium | reverse complement strand
AGCCACCGGGTGATCGTTTGTATAAACCGCCATCTCCAAATAATTTACGTGCATGACCCCTGAAGAAGTCGTTTCATATACTCCCCAGACTATCTTGCCGGCCCCATCAATGTATGTCTCAATATCTGAGGTAATTGAGCGAGTCATCGTTGTGTTTACCTCGGCCGGAATATTCTGGTCAGAACCC
Source organism: uncultured Pirellulales bacterium (assembly GCA_964518825.1). GTDB lineage: Bacteria > Planctomycetota > Phycisphaerae > Sedimentisphaerales > Anaerobacaceae > JBBABK01. The sequence continues at coordinate 10,191 of CAZFHM010000037.1, read as the reverse complement.
ACCTGTACCCAGGAAGAATTCTCCATCCAGTCGGCGCCTGCCTTCATAACATATACGCTGTGTGTCGTAGAACCGGAACTGCCTGTATACCCATTAAAGGTCAGGTCAAGCCGGCCGACAATACTGGGGGGCTCATTGATTTCCATTTCTACCCAGAGGAATATCTCGTCATTGAGTCCGGGGTCGGCAGTGGTCCATACTGTAGCATCGTCAGTAGAAATGTTGATATACTGCTGGTCGGTGGCTTCGACCATAGAGTTTCTGTTCTCAGAGTTACCGCCAAACGGGAAGATGTTTACATCGCAGGCATAAGCGTTATAATTTGCATCCGATTGGTTTATGTCTTCAAAGTTATAAGTGGTGCTGCCGACATATACATCAACGGAGCAATCATTCCAGTCCGACCAGTATTCATGATCACCTATATACTTTGCCCTCATCCTGATGGTGTAATCACCGTCCTCTTCAAATTGTACGGTTATTATACCGTCGGGCTCAGGGCTATCGTAATCATTTGCATCTTCCCAATAATCGGCATCTCCGTCACCGTCATAATCCCATTCGAGACGGTAAACCCCTTGCCCATTAATCCCGCCTTCTTCAGGTTCCCCTGTTTCATAATTAGGTGTATAAGAGCCGGACCCATCCAGTTCCACTGGCTCCCCAACATATGTATATTCCGGGTCAACCTCTAAAACAGCTACCGGAGGTAACCATGCACAGGCGAAAGAGTTTAAAAGAAAAAACAGGATTATAAATATGACTTTAGCTGATGATTCAGTTTTCATCTGAGAGTTCTCCCTTATTCGCGATTTTGATTCTAATCAGCGTATCTTTTGAGCCAATTACCGGCCGCCCTCGCCGCAGGGCAATCCGGATACTTCTCGAGAATCAACTCGTAAACAGCCTTGGTATGTGCATCTGCCGATGTCCCATCAATCGCACCGATGTCTTTCAATTTTTGACAGTAACGGCCGATTTTGAAGTAAGCATCCCAGGCCAGATAATAATCAGGAAAGTCTTCGACCAATCTCGTATATCGCTCAATAGCCCGGTCATATTGCCCCAAATCAACATAGCAATTCGCCGAGCGGTAACATGCGTGGGCCGTACTCGTCGAAGCGGGCAATTGTTGAATCATCCTCTCCCAAATATTTATTGCCTTTGTGAAACTCTCTACAGCTTCAGATTCGAAGCCTTCATTTCTCTCTTTTAAACCCTTCGCATAATAACGGTCACCGCATAGAAACACGGTATAAGGTGATATCTCATCGCTTTCTTCGTTGTCAGGGTTTGTCATAAGCTGGTCAATTGCGCCTTGAACTATTTGCTCCTGACCCGATTCGATAAGTGCAAATACATCCATCCCCTGAATGACGACTCGGAACTGTTGCCTTGCTTGGTCTGCAGCCGAACTTCGTGGATACTCCTGTATTATCTGCTGATAGATGTTCTTTGCTTTTTCGTATCTGTCCGACCAGCGATACCTGTCTGCTATCCAGTAAAGCGTATCCGGCAAATCAGGATGGCCGGAAAAATCGCCAACCAGCCTGGCAAGAATTTCTTCAGCCTTGTCGTAGTTTCGTGAGATAATAAGTGATAAAACCTCTGCCCTTGCCAGACCGAGCCTTGCTCTGCTTGAGTACGGACTATCGGGATAGTTCTCTATTATCTGCCGGTAAAGGCTCTTTGCCTTTTTGTATTCGCCACCCCATCGAAACCCTTCTGCTATCCAGTAAAGCGTCTCCGGCAAATCCTGATGACCCTTGTAATCATCGGCCAGCTTATAAGCAGCCTGCTCGGCCCTGATGTAATCTTTGGCGACTAAAAGGGACAGTACCCGCGCCCTTGCTATACCCAGATTCGCCCTGGATACAAATGAACTGTCAGAATGATTTTGTATTACTCGACGGTAAAGGTCATCCGCATGTTCCCATTTATGCTCCCATCGATACCTCTCCGCAATCCAGTAAAGCGCATCCGGCAAATCAATATGCCCTTCAAAATCATTTACAAGTTTATTTGTTTTCTCTTCAGCAAGACTATAGTTATGCGAGATAACAAGTGACATAATCTCCTCTCTTGCCAGCCCCAGTCTTGCTTTGGTTGCCTCCGCTCTGCCGGGGTAATCCTGCACTATCTGCTGATAAAGCTGCTTTGCCTGTTCACGATTGTCCGTCCAGCGATATCTTTCTGCTACTTGGTAAAGTGCGTCAGGCAGGTCGCTGTCCTGTGAATAATCAGCTTTAAGCTTATCTATCTGTATCTGCGCATCCGTTAGCTGACCAGCCTCGATGAGAGATTCAATCTCCTGCCTGATAGAAAGAATATCACCTGTTGGCTTTGCCGTTAAAGGCGGTGACATTAAAAACAATACCAATCCCAAATACAGAATCAGTGCCCTGGAAATGACCTTGCCATGCATTGCCTTAACCTCCTTAAGGAAAAATATTTTCTGCCTGATGAGGAATATCTCGACCTTCGATATAATGGCGCACTCAACAGGAATACCCAAAGCCCGCAAGCTTTTATATCGCCTTAAATATAGGCGAATTAATCTCCACTATCCTAATTGGTAAATTAGGTTTTAAAGGCGGGCCTGTCAACAGGGAAGCTCTGTAAATGGGCAGACTTCCTCGGTTATTTTACTTACCAGTGACATAGCGTTGTCACCCCGATGGGAAAATCGAGCACGCAGTTAGCCTTTGCGCTCACATGCCGGCTGGACAAGCCAGAGGTGCCGACGCCTGTAAGCCCTGAGAATTATAGGGTTGTCAAAATAGATAGTTTGCCAATGTAGTGAAGCAGCGAAAAACGCGGGAAATCGGGGTGCATCTCTGTGCCCCAGATGGCTATAACAGCGGTCCTTCTATCCGGACAACAGCCAACACTTACGACCACATCACCACTGAAGCTTCAATTCAAGGACTAACCTAATTATGTGGATTGCCACGAAGCAGTCCTTAACAAAATTCTAACAATTCGCTAACAATCCGCCGCTAAAAGAAATGCCCGATGATAATCCGGAGTTTTTTAAGGACCGGATTTATGGCTACTACATCTAAAACCATCCTCGTGGTGGACGACGAGGAAGATGTCATGGAGCTGGTCAGGTACAACCTGGAGAAAAACGGCTACCAGGTAGTAACGGCTGAAACGGCAGAGCAGGCGCTCAAGAAAATAAAATCCATTCTGCCGAATCTCGTAGTGCTTGATTTAATGCTGCCCGGTCACGGGCTTGGTTGACAAGACCGGGTGATGCCGAATGGAATACCATATACGATGTTAGTTATCTTCCCGATTACTATATCGACATATATGATTTGGAGATGTTCTGCTCCGAATGGCTGGCCGAAAGCCCCTGATAGCAGTATCTCATTCGCGTATGGCCGGGATTCAAAAATGGCAGGGTGACTAACATTGCCGCTCACCATTTTGGCAATGATATTTGTCTTTCCGCTCGGAGTCATATCCGCGGCATATCTTGTCGAGTGTGCATCCGACAATCTTGCGGTGCGGATTATCAGGCTCTGCATAAACACACTCGCCGGTGTCCCCAGTATCGTCTTCGGCCTGTTCGGCCTCGCCTTCTTTGTTCTTTATCTCCTGCCGCTTATCGGGGCGCCCTCAAAAGCCTGCATACTGGCTGCGTCAATGACCCTTGCCGTTTTAACACTGCCTGTGATGAAACCGAGCTGGGTTACCTCAGCGATTACGATTTGCTTGAGTTCTTTACCGAGTACGACACAAAAATTAACGGTATGCCCGTCTCGGTGTTCGGCAATTACGTCAAAAATACGGCTGCGGCGACGAATCAAGATACAGGCTGGCTGATAGGCGGAAAACTCAACAAGGCAAAAGACCCGGGCTCGTGGGAGTTGTCATACGATTATCGCAAACTCGAGCCAATGCTCGATGAAAACTCCGAGGTCTCGTTCATCGATAAATTCATCCCACGGTTCCAGGTTGCAGGCCTGGTTCCAATTACCATCGCTGTCGCTGCTAAACCAAGCCTGGCCGAAAACGGCAAAGTCATAAAAGTCGACGTGATTATCTATCTTCAGATCACCGACTAACAACGGACCGCCACAGCAGGCCTACTGCCAGTTATTCGGGTCGTTGCCGTAGAGATTAGGGTCTATGCGGTCAAGTGAAGAGCCCCCACCGTCGGCTTCTGTCGGCCAGAGGTCCACGCCGCCCGGACAATCCTGTGGATGTGAGCCGTCACTGTAATCTACCCTGTCAACGCGAATATAATAACGAACGCCGGCAACTTCTTCACCCGGCATGCCAAGCTGCAACTTTTCACCGCCGTTACTCAGATTGCCGCCATACGGGCCGAAAACTTTACTCGAAGGAACAGTCGGGTATCGCCAGAAAAAGGCTGCCAGGTTCTTGACTACCAATATAGACTCACCTGCGGCTATAGTTACTTCATTCGGACTTGCAGGGAAGGTATAATCAATTCCGTCGGTGAATTTCCACGGTTCGCCCTGAGCATAATCATACAGAGTTACCGGCCCTGAGCTGTTATTATATAACTTGATGTACTCATACTGGTCGTTTTCATACGAGCCCCCATCCGGCCAGTCGGGATTATACATAATCTCATTTATTACTATCGGCCCGACCTTCGGTTCAGCATTGGCCTGCCCCGGTGTGTTGTAGTCCATTGCAACAAAATTGAAGTTATTCGTGCTGCTCTTGTAATACCTTCCGAACGATACGCCGTTCTCTGATGCGCCGAAATCCTCCTGCTGACGGTACCCGGTCAATATACCATTTGCGTCCAGTGCCGAGGTCAGGCATACCGTCTCGCCGTTCTCGCTCAACGCAAACGATATATGTTTGCCAGGATCACTTGCAGAAGCACCGAAATTGACATCTTCGGACACAACCAAATAACCATTTCCATCGATAATAGTACCGGGCTGGAATTCGTACTTGGCGATATTGGAGTCGTTATCGCTGAGGTACCAGCCGCTGATATCAATCGGGCTGGCTGTCGTATTATGCAGCTCTATCCAGTCATTCGGATAAACATCCGTATGGGCCATCGCTTCACTAATCACGATATCGCCCGGATTCGGAACAATGCCCGAATCATCCAGGCCGGGCGAGCCGTTTATGTATGTGCTCGGACGCCATGAGTCTTTTTCATCCCAACTGTTAACGTCCGCAGAAGGATTTATTATAGTCAGTGAATAGCCGTCTCCGTCGGTAATCGACCTCCAGCCGTCACTGTAACTGAAGTTCAGAATGGTTGTGCCCATCGAATCTTCAAGTTCAATTCTCTCACCATTATTAGCTAATGAGCCGGTGTATTGCCCTGCCACCGGTCTTGACGCTCCGTACTCGGCCTCGAAGGCGTCGATGTCTTTGACAACAAGGATGTATTGGCCTGCAGCAAGGGAATTTGGACCGAAGACAAAGTCGATTCCGTTGGTAAATCGGACAAGATTCAGGTTGATAGGCTGTGCTCCTGTGTTCTTTAGCTCGATGTATTCTTCGTTGGGGTCGTTGGGATTATTGGTATCCTGCGGATGATACATAATTTCCGTAATTCTCAGGCTGTCCGCGACTCCGTTAAAACCATACACCGCTTCATTAAGTGCGCTCCACTCGTCCGTGCTGTCTTTATATACTCTTGACTTAAGGTGGGTGCTCTTATCGAGATTAAAACCTCCGGTATATTCAATCGCGTCTGGAGATATGCCCGGCTCGGAACTGCCGCCGCCATAAGAGGCTTCCAGCTCGACGGATACCAGAAAATCAGAACTTCCCGCAGATATGTTCAAACCATGAATGGCAAGAATGTTGTCACCGGCATGGAGGTCCCCTATATGGTCTGAAATATTGTAAGAATCCCAGGAGGATGATGCTTCATGGTCGCTGCTGGCCCCGGAGTTCCACTGCGGAGTTGTCGGTGCGTTGACCCTATAGACCTCTGAGCCATTGATGTAAGCAACAAAACCGTCATCATAGCGCATCTTCAAAGTCAGATTTTCATAATTTGCCAGCTCGCCGCCGTCAACAGTGAATGGAATTCGTACATAGCAGGTGGTGTTTTCGTTATACATTTCCGATTCGACATCGATACCTATATAAGATTCATAACCGGAGCCTCTCTCATAACCGACTCCGCTCGTACCGCTTGTCCAGCCTGAATCATTATAAGGTTCGCTGCCGCCTCGCCAGGTTGTACCTATGTCACCTGCAGGGACAAATGCCTTCCTGGCCGTATTATCAGCAACCAGAACAGTCGTTTGGCTTGGGGAACGTGGGTCGCTGCCGTCTAATGTATAATAGATAGTCTCTGAGCTGGTCGGGTCGGTAATGGTGATAGTGTCACTTGAAGAAATATAACCGCCGTGCTGATAGCCGCCGTTAACGTTGAATATTGGTGCATCAAGTGGGCCGAACAAATCTTCCGTTTCAAATGCGTTCAATATAATAGCCCGCCGTTGCGGTATCCATGTATCCGGAATATAAGTATCCATATATGGAATAACGCCCAGCAACTCGTCTTTAAGTTCGTCGAATCGCATTAATATGTTCGCATTTGTTAAAGCTCCGCCGTTATTAAAATGTTTATGAACACGGTCGGCGAATAACTGCCTGAACTCAGGATTAGCTTTCAGTCCGCGATATATATACGCAAGAGGTGTATTCTCCCCGTTAAGTCCCTGTCCGCCTCCCGAAGCCCACCCAGGAAATGTATTGAAACCCACAAGACTCAAACTTGATGAGTCGTACGCCAGCTCAGTATCCCAGGCGTAAAATCTGAATATCCCCTGGTCAGACCGCTCCGCTGCTACTGTCCAGTTATTGTTAGGCCAGTCCGAGTTGCCCGAATACAACAATAAAATCAGGTAGTCGATAAATCCCTGAACATCGACGAGTTTGCAGGCCTGTTCGTAATTCGCCTGATTCGACAGGTCGGTGTAGCGAACATAGTTAAGTGCAGCATTCCATACTGTGCTGTCACCGTCGCGAACTCCCGATTGGGTAATTACATCCCACTCTTCATTACTGTTATACCATTCCTGCAACGTCTGTTGCTCGACGCGTTCGCACGGATTATAATAAACTTTGTATTGGCCGTTTATCAGAAGATTAACATTTGTCCCTGTGCCGTCAACGGCTCCCATGTCTCTGTGCAGCCGCCTGGTTAATTCATCCTTAATGAACGGATTACAAGCGTCGTTGTGGCCCCCCCGAACTATTATGCAACGCCAGCGGTCAACGTCGGAATATGGGAACAGAGGATATTCGAGCCGGTTGTCGCCGTAAGTACTGCGAAAATAAAACCTGAAACTGAACTTATTATAGTTATAATAACCAGACCAGTCATCGCTGGTACGAATATATCTTTCGCGGTGATAGTCGCTTCCCTGGACTCGAATGCCGCAGTCTTCCTGAAATCCGCTGTTGTCCGCCGAGTTTATCAATTCGACTGATATCGGTTTTTCGTATTCGATGCCGGTTTGCACAGGATTGTTGTACCCGTCGCCAATACCCATGATACCATAACGTTCGTACAGGCTGTTATATTCGTCACCGACGATTGATATTACCGGCAGTGACTTGACCGCATTACTGGCATTAAAAATAAAACTATGTGTTGTCGTACGCGGCGGCATCCAGCCCGTTTTTATCGCCGCTGCTCGAATACAGGTAGTGGCACTTACAGTAACAGCCCCGGTATATTCCGTACTGGTAGATGACGGTGCTTCATTTTGAATCGGCTCGTTTCCGTCAGTGGTGTAATATATGTCGACGCCGTCGGTTTCAGTCGCCATCGTAACGTCGAAGCTGCTTTCATAAAATCCACGCTCATGACTGAATTCGACTTTTTCAATAAAATCTATATATGCACCATTGTTGTCTGCCAGCGGGGTCGGTGTGGAAAAAAATCGCAGGTCATCATTGGCATCGGGATAGCGCCCGTATGAAATATTCGACACTTGATCGCCGAAAATAATACCATCTATCATAGTGCCGGCATCGAGAAACAGACCTATTTCTTCGCCGCTCGCACTTAACTTGAAATCTGCATGTAACGGCCCATCTCCGGTATCCTCATCGGCCCAGAAAAGGACAAAACCATTCGCATCGACAATAGTGCTCTGCGGAATCTGCCATTTAGTGGGGTTGCTGAAATTATCCGTAAGGTACATCCCGTTTATGTCTATAGCCGTCTCGCCGAAGTTATAGATTTCGACCCAGTCGTCATAGTCTCCCTGCGGGTCACTTATACCGCTGTCACTGCTGTTAGACGCCATAAACTCATTGATTACCAGCGAAATACCAACGTCGCGCCAGTGGGTAGCCAGCACAGAAAAATCAGCTAAATTTATACCGTCGATACTGTCGAAGTCGGCACAGCCGGAATGCGAACAGCCACCGACATTAAGCCACTGCTCCGCGAAATCCTTAATATCCTCAAAATCGACCTTACAATCGCCGTTTAGGTCGCCTTTGGGACATAACGCTGCGGCGGCAGTAAAACACAAAAAAACAGTGATTATTAGTGAAAAAAGGGATATTTTCATAGTATCCAAGACCCTGCACCTAATTTGAATATACTAACATATCTGAATAGCAAAGTCAACGTTTATGAATTTATGTCCCCGAAGAAAGCAAATCGCCTCAGGCGAATGCGCAAAACCAAAGCCCCGCCTTGTCCCCAAGGCGGGGCTTATAATCCTGCTTGTCCTGAGCGGCCTGCTCAGCGACAGCACCTCCGCTTTTGTTCGTTACGAAGGTGAAGCTTACGGCGGCAGCCGGTCGAGTGCTTTGAAGGTCGGCCTGACCATGAGATTTTAGTAAAACAAATCTGCGAGCCAAACCTTCATTCCGACAGCACTTCAATCTTCAGCGGGTTCTCAATCAAACGAACTTTCTTCTGCACACACTGCAGCCATTTTTCTTCACTGTCGAAATCAGGTGTCTTGCTCCAGCATGCGCCGGCATAGTAAACTACCGAACGCGAATCGTCCAGCCTGGCAAGCAGGATGTTGTGATTATCACTGGTTACGGATTCATTCCTCGCCGCCTTTTCCGGCAGAATCACGGCACAGCCGATATAGCCGTTTCCGCCATCGGCATTTTGCCAATAACTTAGCCATCTCTTGTTCGGACCGAATACAGCGTTGCCCCCGCCTGCGCACTGAACGATACCAACGGCCGGCACCGCATCATTAACATCACCATCGAAGCAGCTTTCAATCCGATTGAAGTTCGACCCGAGGTCCAGGCTGATTCTTTTTGTCTCGCCCGTCGTTTTGACGCCTAACTGCCAGGGTTTGTAAGTAAGCTCGAAGACAGAGCGTATCGGGCCGTTGGTGATAATCTTCCAGGCGGCGAAGTTCTGCGACCGCCAGAGCTTGTTGTCGTGCCAGGCGCCGAGTCCGCCGCAGCCGAGGGTCTCGCCGACGTTATAGAAATCGGAGGCTTCGCCGTTATCGCTGTGATAGTACTCGTGGCCCTTCGAATACAGTTTGCTCATTACCGGGTGTTTGACACTTTTTACCCAGACATCGATACCGCTGCTGTTCAGCTCCGTCCTCAGCAGCTCCGGCCCGTACATCCTGAAAGCGATTTTGTCATTCTCCCACGCAAAGTCGTCCTTTCGCTGCGGGACAAACATCGCATTAGTACGTTCGACGACGTTCGCTTCCGGGGCACCGTTACTTTCGGATATGTTGAGTATCTTAGTCTGGCCTGGCTCGAAATCCGACTGGAAGATAAGCTCGTCGTTTGTCCCGTCGCCGTCGTTATCGACGGCCTGGCACAGAACGAATTTTTCCAACTGCTCACTGTACACGGATGGATATTGAAGCTGATAGGGTAACGTCTTCAGGTCGACACTGACCGTCTCGCTGTCTCGGCCTTCATCGAGAGGATTTATTGCTTTGACCTTAATCACGATGGTCTCACCGCCCGCGGCCATAAATGAAAAAACAATAAGGATACACACCACCGAATTGATTTTTACTCTTTCCATTTGTCCACCTCACGTTTTAAACTCGAACGCCTGTGCCGTTCACAGCACCGCACAAAACCGGCTTGCCGGGGCGTAGCCCGCAGGGCGAAGACCGGAGAGGGCGGGATTCGAACCCGCGGTAGAGGCATTCACCCCTACGACGGTTTAGCAAACCGTTGCCTTCAGCCACTCGGCCACCTCTC
>CAZFHM010000036.1:0-15696 GCA_964518825.1 uncultured Pirellulales bacterium | reverse complement strand
ACGCAGATGCTCAGGGGCAAAGAGCTAATCTGGCTGACGGACCCATTCGAGGCATACATAGCTCATGTTCAGGGCTCGGCCAAGATTCGCCTGTCCGACGGCACCTTGCAGACCGTCGGCTACGCCGGCAATAACGGCCACGAGTACAGAAGCATATCCCAGCAGATGGTCAGCGACGGCGTAATAAGCAAAAACCAGCTCAGCCTCGCTGCCATGATAGACTACTTTAAGAAGCACCAGGACCAGGTGGCAAGGTACACCGGTCTTAACCCCAGGTTCGTATTTTTCAGGACAGAAGAAGGAAATCCCCGAGGCAGTCTCAATGTGCCCGTCACAGCCTATAGAACCATTGCCACCGACAAGTCCATTTTTCCGCGGGCCGCTCTTGCCTATATAACAACCACACTGCCCAAGAATCGCGACGCTCAGATAGTCAATGAGCTGTACAGCGGATTCGCTCTCGACCAGGACACCGGCGGAGCTATAAGGGCGCCGGGCAGATGTGATGTATACATGGGAGTCGGTGACACCGCAGGCCGGCTCGCAGGGCAGACTTATCAGGAAGGCAAACTCTATTATCTGTTCCTGAAAAATGAGCTGGTAATACCCGAATACTAATTCAGCTTCAGCCAGGGCCTGCTTGGAAGATTGAATCGAGTTTTATAGGACGGCGTTTTAGCCATCTCTTATAGAAGTATCACGGCGATTTTGTCGATAATGGTTTAATTATGATAAATAATTACTCGCGCAAATCCGAAGGCATGTTGAGAATTACCCTTTTTAGGCAAAAGCCGCGCGGCTTTCACGGCTTTACCCTGATCGAGCTTGTGGTTGTAATAATGATAGTAGGTATTCTTGCCGGGGTGACTATCGCAATTCTCCAGGGCAGAATCGACTCTGCTAAATGGTCCGAGGCAAACGCCGCAGCAGGCACTATCCGTACTGCCGTCTCGGCTTACGTAGCCTGTAACGGAATTGAAGATGCGCGAAGTGCTCTCGTTGATAAAAGTCTTGATGACACCGATACGCAGACGGCTTTGGGCTTTTTCGAATCTGATTTAGTCGGCACATATTTTGCACCCGGTGATTATACCATCACTGAAATAGACGATTCCGGCCATGCAACTATCGAGGTGGAGAGCAGCACTGACAACGCGCCTGAAGGAAAGAAAACCCTCGCCGCCGACGGCTCCTGGGAATAAACTTCAGTTTCAATAAAACAATATTGAACACAATATTGTCAGGCCGTCGCTTCAATTTACTGCATACCGCATAATCGAAGAAGAACCGCCTTGACAATACCTCTTTATTCTATACCATTCCATTATCGCTTGCGCGTGGAAAGGAATCACCACGGCAAAGAAGAGGATTACAGTTCGGGATTGCAGGACGGCAGTTGTGAAAGGGCATAAGCTGTATTTATTGTCTTGGGGGTCACGAAATTGAATATCCTTGTTTTGGTAAGCGATGCCCTGCGAGCCCGAAATCTCGGTTGTTATGGGTACGACAAGGAGACTTCACCTTATATCGACGAAATTGCCAGGCAGGGGGTCCTTTTCAAAAATGCTTTTTGCACTATAACCACCACCGACCCTTCCTTTACGACAATATTCACCGGAAAATATCCATTGGCTCACGGGCTGCGGCATCATGGTCCGCAGGTGACCGAAATCGAAAAAAGCTACACGTCACGTCTCAGGTTCCTTCCCGAGGTCCTGCGGGAGAATGGATATACAACGATAGGCCTGGACTGGCTTGGTAAATGGCACAGGAAGGGATACGACTATTATGCCGGGTGTCAAAACTACCCGGCAAACAACGAATTAACCGGTTCACAGGACCAAACCGGGATATCAATAGATGGGCAGGGGCGTGATAATCCGTTGATTCGGTTCCTGGCAAGACAGCTCATGCGCCCGCTGCGGGGCAAATGCAATTGGTATTACCGGCTCCCGGCCGGTATGAGAGATATCATCCGTTCGTATGCAATTCGGATGAACGAAATCACCATGTCGGGTTTCTCAAGAAAAAAATTGCCGATAGTATCCGATTCCGCCGGGCTGTCGGATTTGGCTGTAAGCTATATCAGGCAATGCGCCAATCGTAAGAATTTTTTCATATTCGTACACTACTGGGACACGCATATTCCGTATACCGGCCCGTACTCGGTCGCCAGGAAATATTTTTTGAAGCATCAGTACTCTTCTGAAAAGGTATCATCTGTTCTCAAGGAGTTCAGCGGTACAAGGGCTACCATGCTTGTGAAGAAATCCGTGCGCGGACATCTGCCGGACACCATCGGCCGGATAATGGCTCAATACGACGCCTCAGTGGCATATACGGACCGCAATATTGGCAGAATATATACCGCTCTCGATAATACAGGGGTACTCGATGATACACTGATAATCATCACTGCCGACCACGGAGAAAGCCTTGGCGAGCACAGGATATACTTTGACCACCATGGCCTATATGAGCCTGAGATACACGTTCCTCTGATAATACGCCACCCCAAAGTCAGTTCCAAAATGGCTTACGAACAGTTTGTGCAGCACTTTGACATTGTGCCGACTATTCTCGACCTTGCTGGTATAGACTATAAGGACGAGGACTTTAACGGCGAAAGCTTAATGAAGATTGTTAACGGCGGTAAATGGAACCGCCGTTTTGTGTATGCAGAAGAAACAGCTTGTCAAAAGAAAAGGATGATACGCGACAATAGGTATAAATATATCAAAGCCCTGAACGATGAAAAGTGCTACTATTGTGAACGTTACCATTCCAAAGAGGATGAGTTTTATGACCTCCAAGCCGACCCTGCTGAGCTGAACAACATAATAAACGACCCTAAGCACGAATTTTACAAAAATGCACTTGATGAATTCACTGCTTCGATTAAACCAGTCAAGCCCGGCGAAAAAGTTACGTTCGATGATGAAGAAGCGGTCAATCAAAGACTAAGGTCGTTGGGGTATCTTTAGTCTGTACGTTATTTTCGCAGTAAATCAGGGCGACCTGAAATCAGAGAATCACCTTCCATGGAGCCTGAAAATTACCCTTATCGGCAAGCTCCAGGAAAAACTTTGCTATTCGCGTACAGTTGAATTCGCTGTGAGCGCGGGCCATGCCCGCCTGTGCAATTTCCTGCCGCTGCTGGTCGTGCTTTAAGTACCAGTCAGCCAGCTCGAAAAATTCTTCTTTTGTGTCGAAATACCGTACATGCTCTTTGTCGGCGAATAGCTTGTTTGTTTGCGGAACTCTTCTGGCCAGAACGCATGTGCCGCAGGAGATATAGTTTATAAACCTGTCCGAGTGATACAAATCCACATCGTTGGCAATATTTATACTCAGGCCGATTTTAGCTCCGCTGATTGCGTAAAAATAATCCATCCCCTCGACTCTCGGTACCCCGAAAGCGCCGTAAGTAACGGCTCCTGGGATACTTCTAAGGCTTGTAATTATTTCATATCTCTCGCTGTTGCGGTCGAGCCGTGTGTGTTCGGCTTTGCCGGTGAATATGATATCTGCATTCCATCGTTGCTCCACCTCCCAGTGCTTCTGTATGTCGGGGTCGCATACGTTCGGAATGAAGGCACATAAAGGTGCGCCTGCGTCTTTATAAGTCTGAAGAAATCTCCCGGCGCTTGTGGCAATGACCATATCCGCCTTCTTCGCAGCCGCAATCCTGTCAGGATGACTCTCAGGATTAGGGTCTTCATCTCTGGCTACTATCACAGATTTGGGAGCGGATTCCCTGATGACATCCATGGTCCCGGCATTTACGTATTTTAGGCCGAGCATGAAAACAATGTCAGGGTGATATCGTCCTATCTGCTCTGCCAGAATGCGCTCTGCTTTTTTCCGTGCGAAGCTCAGAGCGATTCGCTTGCTGGGTATTGGGCTGCATTGGAGCATTATATTTCGATAGCTGAACCGCTGCACGTCACAGCCTGCCCGCAGCAGTCCCTTCACCCACATTCGAGGCTGCATACGAATATTCTTGGACTGTTCGTCCTTGAAATCAGATATTACAAAGATTCGCCTGGCCTGTGTCACTATTTACTCTGAAAATTAACTGTCTGTCCCGCCGGTTCAGGATAAATATAATCATTGTGATAATCTATACTATTTTTGTTAATTCCTGTTATACAAATTTGCATGTCTTTTTGCCGTCCACAGTAATATACGGAGGCAATGGCTCAGGCATTCGCCAGTCGGGCAATCCATCCTTGTCCTTGTTAAGTAATAATGCCTTGGCTAAATCCTTGTAATATTTCAGGTTATAAGGACAATACCTTATGGCTTTTTTCAGAAAACTTACGGCAGCCTTTCTGTGCCCCATTTGAAGATGCTTCTTTGCTACTCGGCGATAGAACTGTGAAAGTTTCCGCTTGGCTGTCATTGCTGGCACTATATCTCGGTCGTTAAAGTGATAATAAAATCTTTCGTAAACCAGTATAGGCAAGTATATGATTTCAACTCTCTCGGACAAGCTGTCTTGCGTTTTTCTGCGCTTTACCAGAATTTCCTGCACGCACAGGAATTTCACGTTTTTTGACAGTCTTAAGAAAAAGTCCTGGTCCTCATAAACCCTCAGATATTCATCGAAAAGCTGTTCCTCAAACACGGATTTTCTGAACAATGTTGCCGAAGGCAGTATGTCGGGAATCTTCTTGAAGTAATACTGAGTTAAAAAACCACTGAAAAACCTCTCAGGGCCAAAACTAATTTCCTCTCTGCCGTCGGGGAAAACGTTTAAATAGCGACAGTAGGCAAGACCATATTGGTTGTTTTGCTCAAGTTTTTCAATCATGGTCTGTAAAAAGTTATCAAATAATAAATCGTCGTCATCCAGGAAGACGATATACTGCCCTGTTGCCTTTGATATCCCGAAATTTCTTGCGCTGGCCAGCCCTCCGTTTTGTTTATAAAAATACTTTATTCTGCTGTCTTTGTATTTGTTTACAACCTCGGCGGTGCTGTCGGTCGAACCGTCATCAACCACAAGAAGCTCAAAATTACAAAAGGTTTGCCTCAGAGCAGAATCAATAGCTTCATTAATCAGGTTGCTGCGGTTGTAGGTTGGTATAATGACGCTTGCAACGGGGTTGATGTTCTTGTCAGTCATTAATTTATCTCAAGCCGACTAAAGTTCGGGCAGTTTGAGTTACATATATCCCAGTTCCTTGAGACGCTTGTTCACCTCTTCCTCTTCGCTTTTTGAAAATTTGAAAGTTTCCTTTTTATCGCTTTCAATTTCATCGCTTTCTTCCATATAGCGAATATCGAGTGATTTGGAAAAGGCTTCCTGCAGGACCTTCCCGTCTATATATGTGGGCAGCTTGGCGTCCAGCACGGCATAAACGGTCGGGGCAATATCAATTATGTTTGCCTGACAGTTTGAAGCGGGCTTAACGCCGGCGCCTGAAATAATGCAAATCCCATCGGGGTGATGGGTCCCATGAGGTATTTCATCAGGAAGTATATGTATCGGGCCGTTTCATTTCGAACAGGAAAAAGTTACTTCATATCAATGTCGGGGGCACAAAACCAAATCCACAATGCGTTATGAAGCCATGATGTTCTCGCCGTATAATTCAGCAGGCGTAACAACTCGTGTAAACAAACGTTCTCCTGTTAGAGGGTCTTTGACTGATAAAAACCTTTCTTTGAGCTTTGCAATTATCCTGTCGTATTCTACACCGGGTTCGACTGTTCCCGTTGGTTGTCTGCCTTTTATGTTAAGGTAAAGATGCCCGCTTGGTATTGCGGTATGCGATATGAATGCCTTGGTTTTTTTCAGATTGATGCCAAGTTTATTAGGCGGCGTTTGAGCGAAAGAATGGACAGGGATTGTTTTAACTTGGATACCGAATCTTTTTTTCAGGCTTTTAGCCGTTTTCTCAAGCCACTTTTCCCATCGGGATTTTGTTTTCAGGTATCCCCACTTTTTCAGAAAAAGGTTGGCTTTTACGAGTGCGGACAAAAGGCCGCCGCCGTGGTCGCTGATTACAAATGTTACAGTTTCTTCTGGCCCGGCCATATTCAACAATTCACCTATAGACTTATCCAGCGATTCGAATGCCTTGAATGCTTCATCGCGATATTCGGGATATTCATCTCTGGAATCAGGGCTTATATATTTCCATATACAGTGATTCATCCCATCGGTATCGTGAAACTGCACCACCATAACGTCCCAATCAACGGTCTTACTAGCCAGCTTCGCCGCATCGATTCGCTGCTGGAAGCTTTTTCGAATATCATCGATGTCCTGTTTAAGGTCTTGCTGTCCCGTTTTGCTTCTTTGTACTCGTGCGCGGAAGTCATATGTCGGCACTTTTGCCAAAAGCTCATCCTTAAAATCTGGCGGATACGTGAAGTTAGATTCGGCTCCCGCAAATCCCATGCCGGCCACAAGGACCCCGTTGACCTTATAACAGGGATAGGTCCAGGGGACATTTATGCTGATTATCTTGTACCCCTGGTTACTTAGGTGCTGGTACATGTTAGGCACGAGGCAATGGGTCGAATTTTGAATACCCAGCGTATGGTCTTCCATCGAATAAAAATGAAAACCCGTCACCCCATGCTTACCAGGGTTACAGCCGGTCAGAAAGCTTGTCCATGCAAGGGGGCTGGCCGGAGGTTCCGTAGAGCGAAGTATTCCGGAGAACCCCCCGTTTTTGAGCTTCTTGAGGTTGGGCATGTGGTTTTCCAGAAGATAATCATCGAGAACATTCCACGTACCACCATCAAGACCGATTATCAGAACTTTCATTATTAAACCTCTTTATTTGAGGACTAAAAACAAATCGCCTTTATCACATTAGAGTAGCATTTTATGTTCAGAGTAAATGCCGCTAAAATCAGCTTCCAGCAAGGCTTAAAATGATAGCTGACGGGATGTATGAAGTAAACTATTTAAATTCGCGTTTTTGAGATTTGCCTGCTATAGATTATTTGCCGAGAGTTTGCGTCCATCCTGCAGGTCGACATAGTTGTTGTTTGAGTACTGAAAATGAGGAGCTGACTTTCTGTTGCAAAGTACGGTACTCGGTAACTGCAGTGCAGCGGCAAGCGACGCGCTGCCCGAGTACATTAGGTACCGCTTCCGTGTGGAAAACAGTGCATCTGACAGCTCTTCTATTGTCCCAACTTTGTAAATCGGCGGCGAAAGCGCCTGCTCAGCCTTTTTTTCAAGCCAGTTTTTTTTCTTTAAATGTGTGCTGGCTACCAGTACGAATTCATCCTCTATGCCCTTAAGATAATCGATGTATTTATCCTGAAACTCCGGTTCAAAGTATCCATTGGCTTTGCCTGAGGGGCCGAAGGATGGATTTACTATAACTGCACCTTTTAGCTGCTCGGTCATTTGAGGTTTGTAATATACTTTTGGCAAGCCGTCACCTTCAAGCCCGAACAGGTTCTGGAAATACTCATCCATTGTGGGAAAGTGATTCTCGAGCATCCTGTAGGTAAACCACCCGTGTTCTTCTGTGAATTCAACGTAGGGATTCCGCTTCCATACGAAATCCAGAATAGCCTTTGAGTCGAACACCGATTTGCGTGAAATTAAAGTCTTTATATTCTTTTGTTTCAGCAGCATTTCAGGCAGAGACGAATAACTCAGATGGTCGCCGAGCCCGCCAAAGGGTATCTGGATTATCAATCTGCCCGCTTTTTCAACTTTTTTTCTTATGTCCTTATCCGGGATGGGATTACGAGGCTTGGTAAGACCAACACGGATTTTGTAGTACTTCCGGATGATTTTAGAGTACCAGTTATGCTTTGGCCTTATTTTAAAATTTTCGCTTATTATCGGCATTTAAACGCACAATCAAAAAATCCGGTTAATGTAAACCCATTCGCATTATTTATTCCCGTCCGTGTCGTTGTTATAGCTCCGCGCTTAACAGCTTTTACAAATAGCCAAGATTTTCCAGTCTTGTATTAATTTCGTCGTTTTCTTTATCAGAGTAGCAATATGAATCGTCCCCGCCAATGTCAATGGGGTCTTCGTATTCGACTTGAGGCGGGGTGGTGAATGCGTCTTCCATAATAATACCGTCCATGTCCTTTGTTACGGGCAGGTCCAGAATTGCCAGTATCGTCGGCACAATGTCGTCGATTTTAGCAGAGATTGTTTTGCCGGATGCTATCTGCGGCCCAATCAGCCCGACCATCCCGTTAATGCTGTGATAACCGCTGAACGAATTTGGCTTATTTTTTTTCAGGATCGTCTTGCTGACCGCGTGAGAGTTGAATGTATATCCGTCACGTGCAGCTATCATCAAATCGGGCTTGGCGTCCTGTGATGGATCGAGTCCGTAAACCTCGTGCGGCGTGACAATCATCGTAAACAACGGCTCGCCGTCCAAATCCTTCACCGCCAAAAGGTCCCGCTTCACCTGGTTTATCAAATCCTCTTTGCTTTGCCCGGGTTCCAGTGCCGAATCCTGAACGTAAAGGTCCGCGTAAGAATTTACTCCCGTCACCACGGCCCTGCTGGCGGAGAAATCAACCGACTCAACCCGCTCGTCCGGGCTTTTTGATGATTTTGCAAACGGGTTCATTTTCCTGAGCCTGTCCTGAATCTTCTGGGCCAGCAGTTTATTTTTCGGCATCAACTTTAGATAACCGAGTTGTTCAAGAATTTTATTCGGATATATCGTTACCAGTTTTGCCTGACCGCCGTGATCGGAAGCGACGAGCATGACAGCCTGGTTTTCCTGTGCTATCTGCATGAGCGTGCCTATCACCTCGTCGAGCTCTTTGAAGTACCGAATAATCATACCGTCACGCGGGTCGAAGCCGGTGTCCCATTTGAAATCCAGCAGCTTCCAGAAGTTGTGCATAATCTCGTCGAAAGACCGCAGCAGCACCATCGATACCGCCCACTGTGTTTTGTCCATCGCCATGCGGAGAATTTTAATCAGGTTATCTGAATTTTCTTTGTGCCAGTCGAGGTACTCGGCAAAGTTTTTCTCTTGCCTGACCTGCTTGCGGTCGTACGGTGCTACGAACTTCAGATCCGGTATCTCACGAAGTACGTCCTGCTTAAACTCGGCAGGGTGAGTAAAGTCGCAATTCGTAGAAGGCGTGCCCAGCCCGCTGACCAGTATCCCGTCGATTTTGAGCGGCGGATAAGTCATAGGCAGCCCGATGACAATGGATTTTTTCCCATGCCTGCCGAGCTTTTGCCATAGGGTCTCTTTTTGAATATCGCTGCTGTTGGTCAAAACTGTTTTATTCTGCACCGGGTCGTAATCGAAAAATCCGCGCACCCCGTGATGGCCCGGATTCATCCCGGTCATAAACGTAGTCCATGCCGCGGGAGTTATCGGGGGATGGACCGACTGCAGATTTCCCCACGCACCTTCGGTTCGAAATCTGTTGAGGTTGGGCATCAGCCCTTTATCGCATGCTGGCCCCAGAACGTTCCACGTTCCGCCGTCAATCCCTATAATTAGAACCTTCATGCTCGCCCTTTCATTGTTTAATTTACGCGAGCTGTGTCGCCCTGATAATTTCCCAACTCTTTGATGATTTTAGCAAAGTCTTTCGAAAATTCAATTATACTCTCATTCTGCACGATGCAAAGACTAAAACACGCATTCGGGAGCTCCGTTGGAAAACGATGTCCCCTGTGCGACTACCTTCTGTGAATTCGGATAATATCATCTTCGACCTTGAATATCAAGTCGGGTTTTCGGGTTAATACGTATCTTTTCAAATCTTCCATCCTCGGATAGCCGTCTTTGCCGACAAAACACCTGGCGTCATCGATGAGAATAATATGGTCGTTCACGTTCCTGTGCTTGAAAATACATTCCAGCTCCTGTTCAATAGGGCTGCCTAATTCACCTTTTGCCGTTGAGCCGCCCGAATAGTGTGCGTCGAGCCAGAAAAGACAGCTCGCGTTGATGTTTTCTAAGATTCGAGGCAAAACCTCGCCGCTCTGACCGTGTATAAGCTGAATATTGGGATAGCCGGCAAATCTCTCATGGGCACGCCGCCAGTGTGTCGTATCCAGTTCAATCGAGTATATGTTGTTTAGGTGCGGCATTACTGCGTAAACCATTTTACCCTTATAAGTGCCGGTCTCGATAAAGACATCGGGCCTGAAGCGCTTTATGTACCCAATCACCGCCTGTTGTTTGCCGTAGTTGGGCATCGGGCCGACGCCTTCGGCACTCTGCCATTTGATATACTTCTTTTTGAGTTTCCGCTGCCTGTGAATACGGGCCAGCGTACCAACGAAGGTGGTCCTCTCCATAAAGTACTTAAAAGGTTCTTTTGCCATACTATGCATCACAAATTAATTCCTGGTTAATCTGAAATATTCTCGCCCGCATCCCGGGTTTTTGGGCTTGTGCTGCGCAATATAATCTATGTCCAGCCGATATCCCTGGCGGAACTTTTCGTTAAGGGCCTCTACCGTATGCTCAGCCGTCCCGTCAGCCGTACTGGTGGTAGTGACGTTTACCACGTTTACCTGCACCGCCGCCGCGCAGTGTTTTTGAAAATAAGTGAAGCGGGGCAATGAGTCCGCATTATTCTGGCACCACCGGCAAGGCCACGATTCAAGAGTGTTAGGACTGTAAAAAAAGCCGAATCTTTTGAGTATAGACCGAGGCGACATCGCAACTGAAACTGCCTTAATCAATACCGACCCTGGTGCGAACAACGCCCTGGCTGCGGCACTTTGACTCATACATCCATTTAGCGCACGTTTGACTAAATCAGTACGGTAAAATGTGCTGCAAAGCTCGAAAGGGTATCTGCTGTGTGATGTCTGTCCCCTTGTCCAGTCGAGCTTATGTACCGTTTGCCCGTTAACCTGTTCGGCAATAAGTTCATCCGGACCGTCTTCTAACGTTTCAGGACTGAATCGCAGCGCAAAACCGAATATCTCTTCACCCGCCTTCTCAAATGCCTTGTCTATAATCTCGAACTCAACGGCGCCGAAGAACACCACGTCGTCGATTCCGAAAAGAATATATTTTGTCTTTGTCTCGCCAACCAGGCCTCTCACATCCCTGTGAAAATCACCTTCGGTTATTACACGAACATCCTTGTACTGGTTGAATACGTAGTTGTACTCCTCTGCGAATAGCTCCTGCTTATATATGACGTAAGTAGCAATCAGCTCAGCCGGAAAGTAACGGTATAGACTACGCAAATACCCATCAAGCTGCAAAGGCCGGTTCTTCGTGAACACAATGTTGGTAATGACCTTGTCCATCAACCCGTTTCTTATAGTATTTATCGGCCGGTCCGCTCAAAATTCTTTGAAGCCTTATGTCTTGCCTTAAAGTGCATCTACCATACAGGACCAGGCCCTGCTTTGCAAGGTTCCGGTCATGTTCCGTAGCATCTGGACACGGCTGTCCCGAATCGTTATACATTAAGGTATGCAGCATCAGGCCGGCATTTTGGATTTGCTTAAGATACAGGGCGCCAAGGCCCTTAAAAGGTCGCGACGTGCGGTGATAATTCAGCCCGGCGCCATTGGAGATTGCATCCTCACCCTGCCGTTGGCGCAGTTTATTATCAACCATCTCGATATCGGTGCAATCGACATGCTCGGCCGCGCCGACTATATAAGTTATTTCCCCGGCAGGACCTGTATCGATACTATCCGCGCCATCGACTGCATCGATATGCACAGACTTTTTTGCCCGCAGGCCGATTTTCAGCTTACCGACCGCGACCCCCTCATCGACGCCTTCGCCGGCTATTCCTGGATTGTCAGCTTCCTTGGAGAGCCCGAAACCGATTTCGAGCAGAACCTGATTTTCACCGCTAACTGCAGCCAGAGTGTGGAGATTATCATCCTGCCTTTAAAGTTCTCTTCGCTCGAACAGGACCACATAACCAGTCACTACATCAGGTATCTCTGCGAAAATTGCTCTCTGCAAACCCCCGCCGGCTATGACCCGTCCCAATCACAGCCTTTGATACGCCCGACCAGTTCGGATAAGCAAGCCGGCGCCACGCTCATTCGTCAGGCTGAAATAGACGACACTGCACCGGTTGTCATTCTATGTCCCGGCGGCGGCTCTCCCGCCAAGTGCTGGCATCTGGATAATTACATTGCCCTTGCAGAGCGGTTGAAACCGGCATCCGCCAGGCCGCTGTTTTTGCTTGGCCCAGCCGAACTCGAATGGTTCTCGCCGCAGCAGATAAATGACATCAGCCGGGTCGCCCCGTTACTGACCGATTTGTCGCTTACCGAAGTGCTTCAGGTGCTCTCCTGTGCCGACGCATTCGTAGGCAACGACAGCGGGATAACCCACCTTGCCGCCGCAATCGGTCTCGATACGCTCGTCCTGTTCGGACCGACCGATTCTAAGACATATCGGCCGCTCGGCCCCAATGTCTATCTCTTCGAAGATAAAACCCCCGCCTTTGCCTCAGGCCCCTCCGGGGCCCTTCAGCAGCGCATACTGCAGCGGCTCAGTGGAATTTGCGCATAAAAATAGGAGACGGCGACCCCCCAATTATTTCGTGTGAGCTGGTCCGCCCGTCTCCCGGGAAGAGGAGGAGAGATATTCAGTTTTTGACGGAACTAACGGTTTTTACTGCCGCTGTCCTTACAAAGTATAAGTCCTTTTTCAGCCTTGCCAAAAAAACAGGCGAGAAAAATTTATTCCCATAATACCGAATCCAGTCGTTGAACTGTGCCCCAATTGCCGGTATAATTCTTGGTTTCGCCGGTACCGGCCGGGGGCCGTGTACGATAGAAAAGGACTGCATTTGTGAGGAAAAAATATGAGTTTACTGATTGGTTATGACGTCGGAAGTTCATCGGTAAAGGCCTCTTTGCTCGACGCCCAGAAAGGCACCACGCTGGCCTCGGCCACCTCGCCCGATAAGGAGCTCGAGATAATCGCCAAAAAACCCGGCTGGGCTGAGCAGGACCCCAACACCTGGTGGGAACACGTCAAAAAAGCCACCGGCAAACTCAAATCGGAGGCGAACTTTAACCCCGCAGACGTCAAGGCCATCGGCATCTCATATCAAATGCACGGCCTGACCCTCGTTGACAAAAATTTCCGGGTCCTTCGCCCCGCAATCATCTGGTGCGACAGCAGGGCTGTGGACATCGGGAGAAAGGCGCTAAAAGCTATCGGAGAAAAAAAGTGCCTCTCACATCTGTTGAATTCTCCCGGCAACTTCACCGCCTCCAAGCTCAAGTGGGTCAAAGATAACGAGCCAAAAATCTTCTCCAAAATTTACAAGATGATGCTCCCAGGCGATTACATTGCAATGAAATTGACCGGCGAAATCAAAACCACACCGTCAGGCCTTTCCGAAGGCATAATGTGGGACTTCAAAAAGCAGCAGCTCGCCCAAATGATTCTCGAACACTACAAGATACCAAAAGAACTCGTCGCAGACATCGTACCGACTTTCTCCGAACAGGGCCGGCTCACAAAACAAGCCGCCGACGAGCTCGGACTAAAAGCCTCAACAGTGGTCTCGTATAGAGGCGGCGACCAGCCGAACAACGCCTTGTCTTTGAATGTCCTTAAGCCAGGCGAAATAGCAACCACCGCCGGAACGAGCGGTGTTGTTTACGGTATAACCGCCCAAACTGAATACGACCCAAAATCGCGCGTCAACACATTCGTTCACGTTAATCACGAGCCTAAAAAGCCCAGGTATGGCGTGCTGCTTTGCCTCAACGGCACCGGCATCCTCAATAGCTGGCTAAAACATAACACCGGCACGACGGATTATAAGGAAATGGACGACATGGCGGCACAGGCCCCGGTCGGTTCGCAAGGCCTTGTAATTCTTCCCTACGGCAATGGCGCAGAACGCACTCTCGAAAATCGAAACATCGGCGCCTCGATTCACGGAATGAACTTCAATATCCACAACAGGGCACATCTGCTCCGCTCCGCACAGGAGGGTATTGTTTTCGCGCTCAATTACGGCGTTGAAATTATGCGAAAAGTCGGCGTCAAGGCCAAAACCGTTCGGGCAGGCTATGCGAATATGTTTATGAGTCCCCTTTTTAGCGAGGCCTTCGCAACGGTCACGAACTCGGTCGTCGAGCTTTATAATACCGACGGCTCCGTCGGCGCCGCTCGCGGCGCAGGAATTGGCGCCGGTATCTACAAAAGCCCCGCAGATGCCTTTGTAGGCCTGACGCCTGTAAAGAAAATCGAACCCAGTAAAAAATTAACGGCTGCCTACGCCGATGCATATAAAAACTGGCTTAGTGTTCTGACAGCAATGCTGGCACAAGCTTAGAAAAGCAGAATAAAAAAATTTAGAAAGGAAAAATCAGATGGCAGAATATTTCCCAACCGTAAAAAAAATTAAGTACGAGGGCCCTGACTCGAAGAATCCTTTTGCGTTCAGGCATTATAATCCGGACGAAAAAATCCTCGGCAAAACAATGGCCGAGCACCTCAGATTCGCCGTATGCTACTGGCACACGTTCAAGGGCCTCGGCAATGACCAGTTCGGCGGCCCCACTATCATCCGCAGTTACAACGAACCTAAAGACCCGATGAAACGCGCCGAAGCGACTATGGAAGCCGCCTTCGAGTTCTTCACAAAACTCGGCGTCGGATTCTGGTGCTTCCACGACAGGGACATCGCCCCCGAAGCCGACAACCTCGCAGAAACCAACAAGCGCCTCGACACAATCGTCGCCCAGGCCAAAAAGCTACAGGCCGATACCGGCGTAAAGCTCCTCTGGGGCACCACCAACGCATTCAGTCATCGCCGCTTCCTCGCCGGTGCAAGCACGAATCCCTCGCCCGAGGTCTTCGCCTACGCCGCCAGCCAGGTCAAAAAGGCTATGGAAATTACGAATGAGCTCGGCGGACAAGGCTACGTCTTCTGGGGCGGCCGAGAAGGTTACGACACACTCCTAAACACCGACCTAAAGCTCGAGCTCGACCACTTGGGCGCGTTCCTGCAGATGGCCGTTGACCACAAAAAGAAAATCGGCTTTAAGGGCCAGCTCTACATCGAGCCTAAGCCGAAAGAGCCGACAAAGCATCAGTACGACTTCGACGCAGGCAACTGCTTCGCATTCCTGCAAAAGTACAACCTGGTCAAAGATTTCAAAATGAACATCGAGGCCAATCACGCCACACTGGCAGGCCACGATTTCTGCCACGAGCTGGAATTCTCGGCGGTCAACGGCATTCTCGGCTCCGTCGACGCCAACCGCGGCGACCTGCTGCTCGGCTGGGACACCGACCAGTTCCCCAACAACCTCTATGAAACCGCACAGGCCATGTACATCATCCTCAAGGCCGGCGGATTCACGACCGGCGGACTGAACTTCGACGCACACGTAAGGCGTCAGTCAATCGACCCCGAAGACCTGTTCTATGCACACATCGGCGCGATGGACGTCTTCGCCAGAGGCCTGAAAATCGCAGCTAAGATGATTCAGGACAAGACTTGGGAAAACGTCATCAAGGACCGTTACCAAGGCTGGACCGGCGACCTCGGCAAGAAAATCGAGAGTAAGCAGGCCGGTTTCGAACAGCTCGAAGCTTATATCCTCGAACACGGCGAGCCGAAACTCCAGAGCGGAAAACAGGAACTCCTCGAGAACCTGTTCAACAGCTACATATAAGTCGTACAGCAATTGCAGTATGAGTTATAAGCGCCCCCGCGTCTCAAGCGCGGGGGCTTTTTTTTATTAGCCGTTAT
>CAZFHM010000035.1:0-15701 GCA_964518825.1 uncultured Pirellulales bacterium | reverse complement strand
AAGGAAAGCTGATATGCCAAGAGTAAGAAAAGGCGCAGCACGGCGCCAGGCAAAGAAGCGTCTGTTCAAGGCGGTCAAGGGACATCGAGGGTCGGCGGGTCGCACGTATCGTTTAGCCAAGGAAGGACTTGTTCGCGCACAGGTCAATGCGCGTGTCAGCAGAAAAAGGCGCAAGAGAGATTTCCGCGGGCTGTGGATTACCCGGCTAAGCGCGGCCTGTCGAGCAAGAGGGATACGCTACAGCCAACTCATCAACGGTCTGAAAAAAGCCAACGTTACACTGAATCGCAAGATGCTCAGCGAGATTGCAATAGCCGATGCTGCGGGCTTTGACGCCGTCGTCGAGCAGGCCAAGGCCGCGATTGGATAACTGAAACTGGTTAATTGGTTAACTGGTTAATTTGTTAATTGATGTCGGCTGTTGTCCAGAGAATAGCGGGATTATCATAAATGCTGGAGCAGTTTGAGAAAATCGGGAAAGAGGCGATTTCTGACCTCAAGCAGGTTCGTGATTTGAAGGGCCTTGAAGAGTTCCGCATCAAGTACCTGGGCAGAAAAGGACTTGTCACGCAGATGCTTAGTGAAATCGGCAAGGCGCCCAAAGAAGAACGGGCGTCGGCGGGGCATCTGGCCAACAAGGTCAAGAAGGAAGTCGCAGCGGCCTTCGAGCAAATCAAAAGCAAACTATCGACAGCCGAAAAGGAAAACCCCAAAGAGCTGATAGATGTCACCTTGCCGGGGGTTCGGCCTGACATCGGCAAGATGCACGTTATTACCCAGACGATTAGTGAACTGCTGGAGATATTCGGCAGGATGGGGTTCGGTGTTGCTTATGGGCCGGAGGTCGAAGATGAGTGGCACAACTTTATCGCGTTGAATATACCGCCTGAACATCCGGCGAGGGACCCGTTAGATAATTTTTATATCGACGATAACACATTACTTCGGACGCAGACCTCGACGATTCAGATTCGGGTAATGGAAAAGCAGAAACCTCCGATTCGGGTCGTGGCGCCGGGCAGGGTGTATCGGCCTGATACTGTCGATGCGACGCATATGTATATGTTTTACCAGCTCGAAGCTCTGGTTGTCGATGAGGGTGTGAGCATGGTTGATATGAAGACTACAATCAATCAGTTCATCCACACGTTCTTCGGGCCTGAGATTAAGTGGCGGTTGCGGCCGAGCTTTTTCCCGTTTACCGAACCGAGCGCAGAAGTCGACCTGTTGTGGGAGACCAAGGACGGCGGCAGCGAATGGATGGAGGTCGGCGGATGCGGTATGGTCGACCCGAACGTGTTCGACGCGGTTGGTATCGACAGCGAAAAATATACGGGCTGGGCGTTCGGGTTCGGTATCGAGAGGCTCGCGATGCGCAAGTATAAAATCAACGATATTCGCTTGTTGTTTGAGAACGACCTAAGGTTCCTCAAACAGTTCTGATACTCGAAATTTAACTGGCAGGGGGCATAAGTTGATTAGTAAAGGTATTATATTAGCGGGTGGCAGCGGGACACGGCTTTATCCGGTCACCAAGGCGCTGAGTAAGCAGCTCATACCGGTTTATGACAAGCCGATGGTTTATTACCCGCTGACGACGCTTATGTTAGCTAAAATCAGGGAGATTCTGGTAATCAGCACGCCTGATGATTTGCCCCTCTACGAAAAGTTGCTTGGTGACGGCAGTCAGTGGGGGCTGTCGATTGATTATGCAGAGCAGCCTCGGCCTGAGGGATTGGCGCAGGCGTTTATCATCGGCAAAGGTTTTATTGACGGCGGGCCGGTGTGTTTGATACTCGGCGATAATGTGTTTTACGGGCATGGTCTGACGGAATCGCTCGGCCGAGCGGTGAGCCAGGGAACGGGAGCGACGATTTTCGGATACCAGGTCAGGGACCCGCAACGATACGGTGTGATTGAATTCGACGATGAAGGTAAAGTGTTGAGCATCGAAGAGAAGCCTCAAAAGCCGAAATCGAATTACGCGGCGGTGGGGATTTATTTTTATGACAAGCGAATAACTCAAATCGCGGAAGGCATAAAGCCTTCGTTGCGAAATGAGCTTGAGATTACAGATGTAAACAGGGCTTATCTGGCGGATAAAAGCCTGCGGGTTGAACTTCTGGGAAGAGGTATAGCGTGGCTTGATACGGGGACGCCGGAATCGATGCTTCACGCTTCGAATTTTGTGGAGACGATACAACAGCGGCAGGGACTGATGATAGCCTGCCCGGAGGAGATTGCATACCGGCAGGGATGGATTGACGGCGAGCAGGTGCTCAGGCTGGCTGAGCCTCTCGAGAAGAACGGTTATGGTCAGTACCTGGTTGAGATGGTCAAGGGGCGCGGTTGATGAAGGTTATCGAAACCCAATTGTCCGGCGTGATAGTGATTGAGCCGGACGTTTTCGGCGATAGCAGGGGTTGGTTTATAGAGACGTGGTCGCAGTCGAGATATGCCGAGGCGGGGACGGGCAAAACATATGTGCAGGATAACGTTTCTTTTTCCGGCAGGGGGATTTTGCGCGGCCTGCATTTTCAAAATCCAAAGGCACAGGATAAGCTGGTGCAGGTGCTTTCCGGCGAGGTTTTTGACGCGGCTGTGGATATTCGCGTCGGCTCGCCAACATTTGGGCGGTGGGTCGGCCAACGGCTATCGGCTGAGAACCATAAGCAGATGTATATCCCGGCGGGGTTTGCACACGGATTCTGCGTGCTCAGCGAGACTGCGATTTTTTCGTATAAGTGCACGGATTATTACAGTCCTTCGACTGGGATGGGTATCATCTGGAATGACCCCGATATTGGTATTGACTGGCCGATAGATGAGCCGATACTTTCACAGAAGGATTCGGCCCTGCCGCGGCTTAAAGATATTCCCGCAGAAAAGTTGCCGCAGTACGAGGCTGCCGAATGACCAAAGAGCGAAGTGCGATAGCGATACTTGGCGGCAGGGGTATGCTCGGTACGGATTTGGCGGCGGCCTGTCGGCAAAAGGGCATTGCCTATGAAGTCTTCGACCTTCCCGACTTCGATATCACCGATTCATCGCAGCTTGCAGGAGTGGTCGATGGTTACAATGCGATAGTCAATTGCGCGGCATACACGGATGTGGACGGGGCAGAGACGCATCGCGAACTTGCATATAAAGTCAATGCAGAAGCGGTAGGACGGCTCGGGAAATTAGCTGCGGAGAAAAGTAAATATGTTTTGCATATAAGCACGGATTTTGTCTTCGACGGCGAACTGGACAGGCCATACGTTGAAACCGACGAGCCTAATCCTATAAGCGAATACGGCAGAAGCAAGCTTGCCGGAGAGCAGGGTCTTGTTGAAAGCGGCTGTCGGAACTGTATAATGCGGGTCGAGTGGACGTACGGCGCGGCAGGTAATAACTTCGTAAAGAAGCTGTTGCAGCGGGCCGGGGATATGGGCGAACTGAAAGTCGTTGACGACCAGGTCGGCTCACCGACGGCAACGACGCGGGTCGCAGCGGTGATATGTGAATTGTTGAAAAATAAACCTCAAGGGTTGTTTCATTTTGCCGCGGCGGGATATGTGAGCAGATTCGAGATGGCGAAGTTTATAATTGATAAGCTCGGTCTGGATGTCGACCTTGTTGCCTATAAGAGCAGTGATTTTGTAACTGCGGCGGCAAGGCCTTTGAACAGCAGGTTCTGCTGCGACAGAATAGCGGCGATACTGGATAAACCGATACGCCCGTGGCAGGGGCCGCTCGGAGAATATCTGGGAGTTATATGAAAAGTGTATTGGTTACAGGCGGA
The DNA here is from genome assembly GCA_964518825.1 of uncultured Pirellulales bacterium. Taxonomy (GTDB): domain Bacteria; phylum Planctomycetota; class Phycisphaerae; order Sedimentisphaerales; family Anaerobacaceae; genus JBBABK01. The sequence goes on along the minus strand of CAZFHM010000035.1, from coordinate 11,917 downwards.
GCAGGATTTATCGGCAGCAACTTCGTAAGGATGGTGCTGGCTGAACACGGGGATTACCTTGTGGTCAATCTCGATAAACTCACGTACGCCGGGAACCTTGAGAACCTGGCGGAGTACATGAAGCATCCTAATCATAAGTTCATAAAGGGTGACATCTGCGACGGCGAACTTTTAGGGCGGCTTATCGATGAGTACAGGATTGAAGCGATAATAAACTTCGCGGCGGAAAGTCACGTTGACCGGTCAATAGAAGAGCCGAAGGTCTTTATAGAAACGAACGTCACCGGGACACTGACCCTTCTGGAGGCGGCCAGGGACAAGGGCGTGAAGCGGTTTGTTCAGGTATCGACCGATGAAGTTTACGGGGCTTTGTCGCTGGACAGTGACAGCAAGTTTACCGAACAGACGCCGCTTAATCCCAATTCACCCTACTCGGCGAGCAAGGCGGCAGCCGACCATCTTGCAAAGGCATTCGGACATACATGGGGGCTCGATTGCATTATCACGAGATGCTCGAATAATTACGGCGAATATCAGTTTCCGGAAAAGATGATTCCGCTGATGATAAACAACGCCCTTAATGATAAGGAGCTTCCGATTTACGGCGACGGTCTTTACGTGCGCGACTGGCTGTATGTGTATGACCATTGCACGGCGGTATGGAAGATTCTAACAGAGGGCAAGAGCGGTGAGGTTTATAACATCGGCGGCTGTAATGAGAAGACGAACATGGAAGTAGTGCGAATCATACTCGAGCGGCTTGGCAAGAGCGAGTCGCTTATAAAACATGTCAAAGACCGGCCCGGCCATGACCGGCGATATGCAATCGATGCGTCGAAGATAATGAATGAGCTCGGATGGAAGCCTTCTGTTGTCTTCGAAGAGGGGATCGTAAAGACGATTGACTGGTACCTTGGGCACAAGGACTGGCTGAGCAACGTGGTGTCGGGGGATTACCAGAAGTATTACGAGCGGATGTACGGAGACAGATAGCCGCACAGGACACGGACAAATGACGGAACCGGCCAGGGGCAAGACCACAATAGGCATAGTGCAGTATAAGACGCTCGATTTTACGCGGCTTTGCCTTCGCAGCATTCGCAAATTCACTTCTTATCCTTATGAAGTTATAGTGGTCGATAACGACTCGGCCGATGAATCGCTCGATTACCTGCGAAGTCTCAAATGGATTCGATTGCTGGAGCGAAAGAGCGAACCCGGCGAGCCCGGCGGCGGATATGCACATGCGGCGGCGCTTGATTTGGCCCTTGCCGACTGTAATACCGAGTTCTTCGTCTCGCTGCATTCTGATGTTTTTGTCAAACGCAGCGGATGGATGGGTGATTTAATCAGGTATTTTAATAACGATGAAAAAATCGCATGTGTGGGAACGGGCAAGATTGAATTACAGCCTGCGTGGCAGATATGGGTCAAGGAAAACCTTGATTTCAACGCGATGAAGAGGAAGTTGCTGCGTGAGCCGGACCCGCTGCAGAGGTTCAGATATTTTAACCGGACTATATACAGCATTTATCGCACCGATGTTTTGCGGCGAGAAGGCCTGACCTTTTTGATGGGTAAGAAAGAAGGGATGACAGCGGGAAGAAAGCTGTACTTTGACCTGATGGATAAGGGCTATAAAACGGTTGAGCTGCCGCAGCAGATGGTGAAGGAATATGTGGTTCATCTGGCACATGCCACACAGGCCGTGAACCCGCAGGAATTTTCGCTGCGAAAAAGAACATTATTCAAATACAAACGGCAGCTTGAAAAAGTTATGGCTTTGGAATTATTTGCGGGTATTATGGCGGACAACTCGCTTGATGAATGAAAATGAAGGACTATTGAATGGGTTCAGGACGGTTTATTAAGAAAAAACGCATTTTGTTTACCAGGATATTTGTCGCAGCAGTCAGCGTTCTTCTTCTGTTTTCGTCCAGTCGCTGGGAGAAGAACGAGATGTACAGCACCACTTTATTTGCCGTCGGTGCGGTGATGGTGGGTTTGGCGACGGTAGGTCGGTTGTGGTGCAATCTGTATATATGCGGATATAAAAGCGGTACGCTGATAACGTCCGGTCCGTATTCGATGTGCAGAAATCCCCTGTATTTCTTCAGTCTGGTAGGCGCGATAGGTCTGGGGCTGACGACTGAAACCTTAAGTATTCCCTTGCTGTTTCTGGTTGTTTTTTCCATATACTATCCATTCGTTATTCGGGCCGAGGAAAAACGCCTGAGTCAGATTCACGGCGCTGAGTTTCAGCGGTACTGCAAAGAAGTTCCAAGTTTCTTACCTTCCCTGAGGCGATTTTATGAACCGGATGAGTATGTAGTTAAAGCCAAAATCTTCCGCAGAAGCCTCCTTGATGCAATGTTTTTTGTGTGGCTTATCGGGGTATTGGAAATCATAGAGGCATTGCATGAAGCTCACATTTTGCCTGTTTTTGTCTATTTCTACTGATTCCATAAGGTTTCTTTTTAGATGAGACTGGTCATTATCAGTAATAATCCGTCCCGGCCGAGCTTTCGGCAGCGGGTGGGGATTTTTCTCGATACATTGCGGACCGGCGGCATCGAAGCTGAGGTGCATAAGCTGCCGAAGGGTTACATTAAGAGGTGGGGCCTGTTTAGAAGGGCGGCTGAGTTCGACGCGGTGCTCCTGCATAAAAAATGCCTCAATTTTTTCGATGCACATTGTCTGCGAAAACATGCGAGGAAGATAATTTATGACTTTGACGATGCTGTGATGTATAAGGCCGGCCGGCCCGAAAGAGAGCATACCTCACATATGCGATTATTCAGGAGAACGGCAAGACTGGCTGATTGTATAATTGCCGGCAACGAGTATCTTGCAGAGTACGGTCGCAGATTCAATTCGAATGTGCAGATTATCCCGACCGGACTTGTAGTCGATGACTATAAGACCAATGCGGCCAGGCCTAATGACGGCAAAGTACGGCTGGTATGGATTGGAAGCTCGGCAACGCTCCAGTATCTTGAGCAGTTAAGGCCTGTGCTGGATAGGGTCGGGAGACGGTTCGACAATGTGATTTTGAGAATTATATGCGATTCGTTTATAAAGTTGGAAAATATAGCGACAGAAGAGTGCCGGTGGTCTTTGGAAACGCAGGCGGCGGATTTGGCTACAGGTGACATCGGTCTGGCTCCGCTGCCGGACAATCGTTTTACCAGAGGCAAGTGTGCTTATAAAATTCTGCAGTATATGGCTGCGGGGCTGCCGACAGTAGCGTCCCCTGTCGGGGCCAACCGGCAATACATCGAAGACAGCGGGGCCGGCCTGCTCGCTGAGAATGAGAATCAGTGGTTCGAAAAGATTACCGAGCTGGTTGAAGATGCACAGCTAAGAGAGCGAACGGCAAAAGCGGCGGATGGATTTGTAAGAGGGTTTGACCGTGCTGTGCTGGGGGAAAAACTTTTAAGAATCATCACCGATTGTGCCGGCAGGGACGTTATGAAAACATCCGCTCGAGGCGGGTGATGTCTTTGCGGCATCTTTGCCTGAATATCGGCCCGGGCAAATGTACTTTCATCGCATCGAGGTCGGTGACATAAATCTTTTCACCTGCCAGAACGAAATTTGTTCTTTTGAAGTCACCGTGTGTTATGCGCTTATTGTGCATCGCGGTCATAAGCTCGTGGATTTGCCGGTGGTAATTTTGTTTTTGCTGTTCGGACAGGTCTGAGCCGGTGAAAATCTCGTCAAGGTTCGGGCCTTTGGCATAGTCGGTTAATATATAGGATTGCCAGAGCAGGGGCCCGAAGTGTTTTTCAATGTAGGCCAGCGGTTTCGGCGTGCCGACGCCCAGCATGGTCAGGCGGTGGCCGTGCAGCCATGAGCGTTTGGCGCGGCTTGTCCTGAAACTTTGTCTGATGGAATGCCACAGGCCTTTGTGGTTGTAGCGTTTTATGACAACGTCCTTGCCGTTAACCTCGACACAGGAAAGAAAAGACGTGTTGCGGCGTTTGAGGACCCGGCCGGTTTCCATAAGGGCGTCGATTCCCGACAGAAAGTCCGGCACATCGAGATTTTCGCACAGGGTTCTGTCGAAGACCGCGACAAGGTTGCTTTCTTTCATGCGTATTTGACGTCCGCTTGTGCGGAGGGTTTTTTTGAGCTGCCTTTTTATTTCCTTTTTAAGGTGTTTTTGAATGTGGTCTTCTATCGCTTTCCTGTCGTCCGGTGTAATCTTCCAGCCGCGAAGCCCGGCATACCTTTCCAGCAGCCGGGGTAATTCGGACTGTGTTTCTTTGGGGGCGTACCAGCTCAATATCGCCAGTTGCCGCAAACTTTGTGTTTTGCCGACGGGGTGTTGTTGGAACTTCATCGTGGCTGTATCGAGACAGAACACTTTGTCGCCGCTTATGAGAAAATTGCCGAGATGCAGGTCTCTCTGAAGAATACCGGCCTGGTTTAATCGAGCTAACTCATCGAACAAAGGCGCCAACACCTGAAATTTTTTCTGTGGAGATTCGGCGTTGTGATAAAGTTCCAGCGCGGTAGCTGAGTTTGCTATGTATTCAGTAACGATTACCCATTGGCCGTGTCCGGTTCGGCCATAAAAAAGTAATTGCGGGCTATTGAGGCCGGCTTTCGCCAGGCGGTTTATTTTCGACCACTCGTTAAGCAGTCGTGATTTGGCATTAAATCTCTTTTCGTAGATTTTGACTATTGTCTTTTTGCCGTCGAATCGGGCGGTATAAACGCGACGTTTGCCCGGAATATGACGCAGCAGTTCCGTGCATGTCAGGACACGGTTGCCTTGCTGCGGAAAGATACTTTCAATATGGAGTTCAAAGGGCACTATAGCCATTTGCTGTGCGCCGCCAAAGTAAATCAGTGTCCCACAATGACAATTCCGAGCTTCTCGGCCAGTTCTATGGTTTCGTTTTTGTCGATGATTACGGTTTTATCAGCTTCTACGACAAGGCACTGGGCCTTGTTGGCGGCCAGGGCCTCAATGGTATCCGGACCGACGCAGGGCACGTCGAAGCGCATATCCTGGTTCGGCTTTGCGGCTTTGACGAGCGTCCAGCCGCCGGCCGGGCAAAGCTGCCCGGCGCGCTCAATCATTTTGGCTGTTCCTTCAATCGCCTCGACGGCGATAATTTCTCTTTCCTTTACGGCAACGGCCTGGCCGATGTCGAGCCGGCCGAGCTGCCTGGCTATGGGCCAGCCAAAATCGATGTCGTTTTTGATTGACGCGGACGGCTGATTTTTCGTCAACACGCCCTTAGCAGCAATATGTTCGTCGCAGTACATAATCGAGTTCTCCAGAATAATCTTCCCGCTGGCTAATTCGTCCGCCAGAGCGCAGAGGAGGGTATCGTTTCGCTTGTCCTTTTTGCGAAGCCGCCAGTACCATATTCGAAATGCCCGCCAGTCAGGCAGATATCTCAGGATTCTGAATGGCGTATAGATTCTGGTCTTTCGGACTCTGCCGACCATTATGGTCCGGCTGACGTCGTGCTTTCGCAATTTGCGTATCCATGCACCCGGCCTTGCCAGCGGAACCTTATAAAAGATGTCGACCAGCTCGGCCAGGTCTTCGGATGCGCTGTCTGCAAGACCGACGCAAACGACTTTCAGTCCCGCCTTTTTTGCGCCCTGCGCGACAAGAAAGGGCACCCTTCCCTGTCCAGCTATCAAGCCCAGTGTTTTGGAATCGGTCATGCCTGTCCGTGCTCGCCGGCCTCGCTCAACTGCCGCACTTTTTCCCTGAGCTCTTTTATAGCCTGTCGCATATCCGGCAGATATTGAATCATGCTGTATGCTCGTTTGCCGACGTTGGCGTCGATGGCCGGTGCGCCGAGGATTATCTTGTTATCGCCAACGCTGTTAATAACGCCGGCCTGTGCGGCTATCATAACGTTGTTTCCGATATTAACGTGGCCTACTATGCCGACCTGTCCGCCTACCACGCAATGATGCCCGAGATTGGTGGAGCCGGCGATACCGACCTGCGCCACCAGCAGGCAATGCGGCCCGATTTTACTGCCATGACCTATAGTCACAAGGTCGCCGATTTTGGAATCCTGGCTGATGATGGTGTCACCCAGTGTGCCGCGTTCGATGCCGCAGCATGCACCGATTTCGACATCATCTTCTATGATAACATTACCGACCTGGGGAATCTTGTGGTGTACGCCCTTGTGGCTGGCGTATCCGAAACCGTCTTCGCCGATAACGGAATTTGCGTTGATTATGACGCGCTTGCCGAGTTTGCATCCGTCGTAGATTACAACGTTTGAGTACAGGATGCAGTCATTTCCGATTTCGACGTCACGACCGACATAACAGCCGGGATAGATTATGACGCCGTTACCAATCTTGGCGTCGTCGTCTATGGTGACAAACGGATGAATGTGACAGTCGACGCCGACCTTTGCGGTGTCTGAGATTTCGGCCTTGGCGCTGATACCGACTTTCTTATGCTTGCGGTGTCCGTGCAGCATTACCATTATCTGCATGAATGCGTAGTAGGGGTCGTCGCATATAAGCAGTGGGACGCCGGCGGTGGTGGTAATGTCCTTGCTGACGATTACCGCCGAAGCCTTTGTGGCAGCGAGCTCCTTCTCGTACTTATTATTGGCCAGAAAGCTGATGTCACCTTCACCGGCACGACTGAGAGTGCTTGCCGATTTTATGACCGTATTTGCGTTGCCCCGAATCTGCCCATCCACATATCCCGCCAGTTCAGCAAGTGTTTTTTCCGCCATTGCCATGCACCTTAAAACTTTGGTCTATAACCATTTTACAGGGTATCCTCTCCAATTTTAAACAAACCATTATATCAGAACAGTCAAGGTGGTCAACTACCCAGACCGGCCTACTAATCGGCCCATCGTTCTATCCAGGCGCCGCCTGCCACGCGCCAGACGTTGTCCTGCCCGACGTAAAATACCGCCAGTTGGCCCGGCGTGATGGCGGAAACAGCCTGGTCGAACTCGATATCGATTTGCCCGCCCCGGATGTGTACGGTTCCATCTGAGCCCTTGTCGTTGTAGCGGATTTTGACCTTTGCCGGCAGCGGGCCGTCAGGCGGGTCCGTCAACCAGTTGACGCCGGTTGCGATGAGCTTTTTGTGCATGACTTCTTCTTTTGGGCCCAGGGTAACCGTGTTGGCCCCGGCGTCGATACGAATGACGTAATACGGCTTGCCCATTGCGACGCGAAGTCCCCGGCGCTGGCCGATGGTGTAGCGGTGGATACCGTGATGAGTTCCCAGAACCCGGCCTGATGTGTCTGTGATGTCACCGTCTTTGATGAGCTCCGGCGCGAGCTTTTCAATTACTGCGATATAATCATCATCAGGGATAAAACATATCTCCTGCGACTCTTCGTGCTCGGCCGTGTCGAGTCCGAACCGGCGTGACAGTTGACGTGTCTGCTGCTTGGTGTAGTCGCCCATCGGAAGTATCAAATGCGGCAGAATTTTTCTGTCGAGCATCGCCAGCGCATAAGACTGGTCCTTCTCGGTAGGGGCCTGGTATAAACCGAAGCCGTCGGATGTCTGCCTGATGAGGGCGTAATGGCCGGTAGAGAAATACTGTGCGCCGTTGTCTTTCGCGAACCGCCACAGCTTTGCAAATTTAATATTGCGATTGCAGAATACACAGGGGTTCGGTGTTCGGCCTTGCCTGTACTCGCTGCAGAAATACTCCAGCACTTTCTGAAACCCTTTGCGCATGTCGAGCACGTGCAGGTTTATGCCGAGTGTTTCTGCGACTTTTCGGGCCTTGACCTGGGCGGCGTGGGACGCATCGCAGGTGAGCATGAAAATGCCGCTGACGTCATAGTCTCGCTCAAGGAGAATGGCCGCAGCAGTTGAGCTGTCAACGCCGCCGCTTATCGCCACGAAGACTTTATTCTTCAAGCCGCCCATCAGTCCTCCGTTAGGAGTCCCGAGGACTGCGGGTAGATTATAATGCGGTCGTGTATCAGTGTGACCAGGTCGCTTTTACCGTCACCCGTGACGTCGGCGATTTCGAGGTCTCTCGGCTCGACGCTTGTTGCGGAACGTTTGTCGCCGTCACGGTAATTCTTTTCTTCGAAGACTTTGAATCGCATGGCGGGAACCGGTTTATAGTCGGCGTCGAGCGCGAGGATTTCAATGTGATTGCCCTTGTATTCGAGCATTATGATATCCACACGGCCGTCCGAATTAATATCGCCGACGGTGAAAAGCCCGTAAACTCCGTCCTTGATTTTGGTCTCGTAGCTGAACAGCTGTTCGAGATGTTTTACCGGATGTTCGGCGCTCGGCGGCGTTACAATAGCGAACTTCTCGCTGTCGAAAAGAACGATGCTCTTCGTATCGGTTCCGCTTACCGGCTCGTAGAGCATTTTCAGATGCGCCGCCGAGTTCCACCTGCCGACGTCGAGCTGTTTTTCAAAACGATAGGTCTTGTCTTCGCCGGGCGTGAGGATTTGAAGCTGTCCTTTCGAGCCGTCCAGCAAGACTATTGCCGGTTTGTCGGTCAGTCCCAGGCCGGACAGGTAAAACGCAGCCACAGCCGATATGCTGTTTTCGGTGCTTTTGGCGTTGTACTGGTCCAGCACCCGCCAAACCTGCGAATCTTCGAATACAAGGCTGCGTGCGAAGTTATTCTGTGCGACGAGCAATTCGGTGCCTGCGATTTTGTCGATGTCGGCAACGGCGATTGACGCCGGCGTCGCGTCTTTAATCAGGCTCGACTGCGCCCTGGACGAATCAACGATTTCGAATCTGCCTTTTCCAACCTGCCGGACAAAAATCGGCGGCGGGTTGTACTTATCGAAGATGAGCACATCGGCCAGGCCGTCGGTGTCCGCGTCCAGTACTCTTATTCCATCGGGATTCGAGAACAGCTTTTCCAGCTTTAAGGCCGAGCCGTTGCTGCGGTGCTCAAGCAGGCTAAGCTCCTCTTTGGCCAACATTGTGTTATCGAGGTCGATGTAAGATGCGACATCGTATAAAACTCGCAGCCACCTGGTATCATTTGCGTCGCGTGCAACGTAAACGCAGTCGACATGTGAATCGGCGTCTACATCCGCAAACTCCATGGCTACGGGTTCGTCGGTGACATCGAGCGGTTTCGGAAACGTTAGCCGGTCGTTTTCGAATCGGCTGATACCTATTATCTTTTCTTTAACGCTGAGCGCGGCAAGTTCGACTTTGCCGTTGCCGTCGATATCGGCGGCGCTCATGTTGGTTATGTCTGAAAACGCCGGGAACCTCTTCGGCTCGGCCAGGCCGGCATCAGCGAGCTGCCTGTAAAATATCAATTCAGCGGCGCCTGGGTCGCTGATAACAATATCCGTCAGGCCGTCACCGTCGAAATCGCCTGCGACCAAATCGCGTTTGCCGGCCCCTTCGCCCGCGGGCAGGGGGTAGAAAAGAATGGGCCAATCACTTTCTGTGTCACGGTCGGTCAAAAGTTCGTAACAAAGCAAGCGCCCGCTGACGCTGTCAACCATCAGCAGCTCATCCGTACCGTTGCCGTCAATATCGAACAGCTCCATCGACCATGGTGTTTCACAGAGTAGCTGCTGCTGTGGTCCGAGCTGGCCGTTGGGAGAGCCGAAGCGAACCGAGATGGGCCGTTCCACCGTGTCCGTTAACATGAGGAGGTCTTCGATATTATCGCCGTCAAGGTCAGCGGTCTTGATTGCCTTGAGTGCAGAGGTGGAAGGATATTTTACCGGTTCGGCAAGCGTGCCGTCCGCTTTTTGTGTAATCAGGTAGATAGTATCCCTTGCGGCAAGGGCCAGGTCGTCGAGACCGTCGTTATTCAAATCGGCGCAAACAAGGGCGTAAGGAGTGAGCAGGCCGTCGTCTATGTTAATTTTCTTTCGCATTCGCCAGCTCAATTCAGCCTTGTCGTCGGCGATACCTTCCTGTGCTTTTTGCAGTGCAACGTACAGACCTTTCGGTTCGCCGTAATAAGCCAGATCAATCATGCCGTCGGAATTCAAGTCGCCGGCGGCCAGGCTGTATATCCTTTCCGAAAGGGGCAACGGCCGGCTGTCGAAGCGGGTAGGGGGGTTGATGGCGTTAATTTCAAAGTCTTCCGGGTCGACCGTCACATCCTGCTCGGCCGGGCCGATGGATTCTTTCTGAATAAAAATTTCAATCTTTGCCCGGCGGTTGTTGGCGGCGATGATATCGTTTCGCCCGTCGCCGTTCAAATCAACGACCTGCATCGCACCTATACCCCATTCGAGCTTAATTACTTCCATCGGGCCGAAGCCGTAGTAGTCGCTCAGGTCATTATAATCGGCTGTCTCAGCGCCTATGGCCGGCGCGATTACCAAACAAGCGGTGAAGATTATGGCCTTTAACTGCACTGTGGTATCTCCCAAAAATCTGACCGTTAAAAGGGTAAATATATATGCTCGGCGGGCTGACATCAATGTTTTTATGTTGCCTGCGGCGGAGTAGCCGGATTCGCTGCCGGGGCGATGCTTCAGCGGAGCTTGCGTTCGACGGTCTTGAGAAGTTTGGGGTCGATTTCCGCACCGAGCTGTTGGGCGGCGGTAAGATGCTCGTAGGCCTGCCGGTAATTTTTGAGATGGTAGTAAGCATAGCCGAGGTTGCGATGGGCCTCGGTCGTCTGTGGTTCCAACTGGAGCACCTCTTCATAATATGGCACGGCTTCGGTATATTTTTCGAGGTTTGAATTGGCCGCACCGAGGTTGTAAAGGATTATTGTATTGTCCGGCTCTATCCGGATACAGGCCTGATACTGTTTTATCGCCCTGTGATAATCTTTCTGTGCGAAGTATGCATTGCCGAGGTTTGCCATTGCTGTGAACATGCCAGGTTCGAACTTCAGCGCCTGCAGATAGGATTGAATCTCGTTTTTAGGCATGCCGAGCTTATTATAGCAAAGGGCCGTGCCGAAATGGGCTGCGGCGTCGTTGTGTTTGATTCGCAAAGCGGTTTCGTATTCTTCAAGGGCCATTTCGTAGTTTTCGCTTTGATAGTAAGTATCGCCGCGTCTGACGTATATGTCACTTCGGCCAGGGTCGATTGCCGCGGCTTCTTTGAGCATCTGCTGTGCCTTCGAATACAATCCGGTCCGGCCGTATGTAATAGCAAGGTTGATGTAGGCGTCAACGTAATTGGGTTCGAGCCTGATGGCCTGTTCGAAGGCTCCTATCGCGTCGTTGGTCCATCCTTTTTGCAGGTAGGCGCTGCCGAGATTGTGATACACTTTGCTGCTCGAAGAGTTAATTTCGAGGGCCTGGCGGTACTCGTAAATTGCATCGTCGATGCGGTCTTTACGCAGGTAGATATTACCGAGATTCACGCGCGATTCGGCAAGAGTCGGGTTTATTTCGACTGCCAGTTCCATTGCCCGCTGAGCCGCGTCTATATTGTCAATGCCTATATATACCGTACCGAAGTTATTAAACAAACAGCCGAGCGTCTGCAGCTTGTCGAGGTTCTGCATGTAGATATTTTGCTCGTAGCCTTGCGGTATTTTGAATTCGGTTTTGTAATGCTCGTCGTCCGGGTAAGTTCCGCTGGTCGTCTCGATATTGAATCTGACCTTGCCGTTATCATATCTTACGAAGAAATGTCCCGGAGCAACCACGCCGTGCAGCGGCAGGCCGAGCCGCTCACCGAGCGCCAGGTACAGGATGGACAGGCTCAGGCAGTAACCCCGCCTGTTGTCCATAACCGAATGCAGAAACAAATCGTTCGGGTCGGTCGCTTCTTTGACCGCCTTAAACCCAAGCTCGTCGTGCAGGTATTCGTTCAGTACATACACGGCCTTGTAGCTGTTGGCGAGTCCCTTCTCGTTAATGCGGGCCTTTATCTCGTATGCCATCTCGTCGAGTGCAATCTGGTAGCGACGGCCGTGGACCATGTCCGACCATTCCTCAGCCACGATTAGCGCCGCCGTGCCGA
>CAZFHM010000034.1:0-15761 GCA_964518825.1 uncultured Pirellulales bacterium | reverse complement strand
GATAATAGCCACAGCTACGATGGTCATAAGAAACTTTTCGATTTTCAACGGCGGCTTGATGTTCTCGATACTAATCGGCAATATGTTCGCCCCCACACTGGATAATATTGTGCGTTCCTTTCAGGCAAAAAAGAAAACAGAGCAGGTAACCGAATGAAAAACAAGCGTTGGTTTCCGGTAGCGTATATGTTTGTTGTCACTGTCTTTTTCAGCGCGGTGATTATCGGTTTTTCCCAGGTTACGGAACAAAGGGTAAAAGCGAACGAGGCTCTTGCATTCGAGGTTGCTGTTTTGAAGGTCCTGCCCGGTCTTTACGACCTTAACACCGGTGCGGTGGAATTACACCGTCGATTTACCGAAGAGGTCCAACAGCCGAGCGATGATTCAGCAGGCGCATACACGCTAAAACAAAACGGTCAAATCGCCGCCTATGCTCTGCCGTTTAGCGGCCAGGGCTTCTGGGCGCCTATCGACGGCGTCATCGGGATAGAGCCTGACAAAAAGACAATAACCAATATCGTGATTTACCAGCAGCGCGAGACGCCCGGCCTTGGCGCGGAAGTTGCTCAGAGGAAATTCTGTGACCAGTTCATCAACCTTACGATGGCTGCGAGCGATAAACCGGTTGTGTTCCGACGTCCGGGTGAGCCGCTCAACTCCGGCGAAGTCCACGCTGTAACCGGAGCGACCCAGACCAGCATAAGGCTCGAAAAAATTATCAATGACGCACTGAAAAACTGGCGAGAGCGGATAAACGCTAAACAGAAATGAAAAGCCAAATGACACAACTTGCTCGCGAAGGCCTCTGGACCAACAATCCCATTTTTGTTCAGGTGCTGGGCATCTGCAGCACGCTGGCCGTGACTAATCTTGTTCTCAACACGACGGTTATGTGCGTTGCTCTTATTTTTACCCTGTCATTGAGCAGTGCGACCGTTTCGCTTCTGCGAAGTTTCACGCCGCGCAATATCCGAATGATGGTCGAGACGCTGATTATCGCGTTCTATGTCATTATTGTTGACGTAGTGCTAAAGGCATACTGGCCACAGATGTCCGAAAATCTCGGTCCGTACGTCGGCCTGATTATTACCAATTGCATCGTAATGGGCCGCTGCGAGGCGTACGGCAATTCCAATCCGCCCGGCGCAGCTTTTATCGACGGCTTTTTCAACGCGATTGGTTATTCTTTCGTCCTGCTGATTATCGCAACCTTCCGCGAAATACTCGGTATGGGCACCTTCCTCGGTCACGCGGTGCCGTATTTCAGCAGTGAATACTGGGACAAATGGATAATTATGGTAATGCCGCCCGGCGCATTTTTTATGCTGGCCATAGTCACCTGGATTTTCCGTTCTATCCAGTTATCTAAGCAGGAGAAGAAAAAATGAATATATCCGGTGAAATGACCCAGGCCTTTATCGTCTGTATCTCCGCGATATTTACCAATAATATCCTGCTGAGCTACTTCCTCGGCCTGTGTCCGTTCATAGGCTGCTCGCGCGAAATGAAGGCCTCTGTCGGTCTGGGTCTGGCTGTTATCTTCGTTATGACCTGCACCTGCGTCCTCAACTGGCTCGTCTATCACCTCATATTAGTGCCGTACGGCCTGGAGTTTTTCCGCTTTATAATGTTCATCATAATTATCGCCGCTTTTGTGCAGTTCGTCGAAATGGCCATCGAAAGATTTTCTCCTTATCTTTACCAGCGGCTCGGCGTTTTCCTTCCGCTGATTACCGTCAACTGCGCGATACTCGGCGCTTCGCTGTTTATGGTGATTCGCGATTACACTCTTATTGTCACCATCGGTTACGGCCTTGGCTCAGGAATAGGGTGGTTCCTCGCCATATTCCTGATGGCCGGGATAAGACAGAAACTCAGCAATGATTCGATTCCGAAAGGGCTGCAGGGGCCGGGCATAACCCTGATAATCGCCGGAATTATGGCCCTGGCCTTTATCGGTTTTGCCGGTGTACTCGCCGGACAATAATCTTTCATGTACAGGCAATGATAGTACTTACTCTGTTAAAAGCGGTTCTTGTCATCTCTGCTATCGCCGCGGGTCTGGCGGCGGTGCTTGCCGTTGCAGATGCCTTCCTGCGGGACTACGGCCCGTGCAAAATCACAATCAACAATGAAAAAGAGCTGACCATCAAAGGCGGCGACTCGCTGCTGTCAGTATTGACCGCCGAGAAGATATTCATTCCGAGTGCCTGCGGCGGACGAGGGACCTGCGGCCTGTGCAAACTCAAAGTCCTCGAAGGCGCCGGTTCGCTCCTGCCGACAGAAGAACCCTACCTCGACAAGAAAGAAATCGCCGACAACGTTCGTCTCTCCTGCCAGGTCAAAGTCCGAAATGACCTTAAAATTCAAATTCCCGAAGAGCTTTTCGCTATCAGGGAATACAAAGCCCGCTGCGCGGAAATAAAAGACCTCACCCATGACATAAAATTGTTTCGTTTCGAGCTGACAGACCCTGCTGAAATCAAGTACACACCGGGTAAATACGTGCAGTTATTAACGCCGGTCTACGAGAAAAGCTCCGAGGAAGTTTACCGCGCATATTCAGTCGCCTCGGACCCGGCCCAAAAGAACATCATAGATTTAATAATTCGTCTTGTGCCCGGCGGCATTTGTACAACGTATTGTTTTGAATATCTGAAAGTCGGCGATGAAGTTAAGATGAACGGCCCGTACGGCGAATTCCGCCTGACCGATACCGACGCCGAAATGGTCTGGATTGCGGGCGGTTCCGGTATGGCGCCGTTCGTAAGTATTCTCCACGAAATGAAAAACTCGAACAGTCAGCGAAAAACCACTTACTATTTCGGCGCCAACAGGGTCGAAGAACTATTTCTGACAGAACAGATGAAACAGTTTGAAAAGGATTTACCCAATTTCAAATTCGTACCCATTGTAGCTCAGCCCGGCGAGAGTGAAAACTGGAACGGCGAAACCGGATTAGTTACACAGGCCGTCGAACGAAATATCAAGAACGCTTCGGATTGTGAAGGATATCTCTGTGGCAGCCCCGGAATGATTGACGCAGCTATCGTGGTCTTAAAGAAGCTCGGCTTGAATGAAAACAAAATCTATTATGACAAGTTCGCATAAATTTTTCTCTGTGTTCTCTGTGCCCTCCCCTTAGGGACCCCTTAGGGAGCTGTGGCTAAAAATTAATTTTACTCTGTGGCGAAAAAATGAAAAAATCACCTGACACACAAAAACTCGAACAAATCCTAAGAAGTTCGGCATTTTCCGCGGCCGGATTTATGGGCACCGACACACGCAGCCTTGCCGAAATTATCGACGCCGATATGGCTGAGGTTGCCCGATTAGGTTACACGCCGCAGCAGATAGCTCAGCGGATGCAGCAAATAACCGACAAGGCCAAAAGTGCACTGGGCAACTGGATAAAAATCAACGATACTCACAGCGCTATGATAACCGAAGTAAAAGGGCGAATCCCGTGTCCCTGGCCGCACGCCGGAAATTACGCCAAGCGTGTTACTACATTGCAGGATACACAAACCGGCCGAAAAGTGCACTTCTCCGATTTGAATATACACCTGATTGCCGAGCATAACTTCTTCGAGGGCCGCGGCTCGGCCTTCCGCGTTGAGCCAAAACAAATTGTCGAAATGCTCTTTTAGCTTTTTCTTCCTGCTCACCATCCTGCCACCAGCGTTTGATTCAACACACCGCAGGTGGTATAATCATTTATTCTATGATTAACAAAACCGCACATATCAAATCGTTCGGGTGTCAGATGAATAAACTCGACACTGTGCTCGTAACAGCAGCGCTTAAAGATGCTGGTTTTGGCTTTACGGAGAAGCTTAAAGAAGCTGACGTAGTTTTGATAAATACCTGCTCCGTTCGGCAGCACGCCGAGCAGCGGGTCTTTTCGCATATTGGACACTTGAAGCATCTCAAGGAGACAAGGCCCGCTCTTGTAGTAGGCGTTATTGGCTGTATGGCGCAGCGGCTGGGACGCGAATTGCTCGATAACGGTACCGTCGATATTGTCTGCGGGCCGGGACAGATACCGCGGCTGACCGAGCTTGTTGAAAAGGCCGTCGCAAAGAATGAAAAGCAACTCGATGTCTCCGATGATATTCGAAGGGCAATAGACAATCCCGAACTCGAGGATTTCGAGTCGGTATACGACCGTGCGGACAAGGATATACCGGGACAGGCCTTCGTGCGGGCGATGCGCGGCTGCGATAATTTTTGTACGTACTGTATAGTGCCGTATGTGCGCGGACCTGAAGTTTCAAGGCCGGTCAATAAAATCGTCGAGCAGGTAAAACGATTAGCGGGCGAAGGAGTTAAACTAGTGACGCTTCTGGGCCAGGCGGTAAATAAGTACAAATACCGCGCTGGTGAAAAGACTTACATTCTCGCTGATTTGCTTTACGAGGTCAGCAAAATTGGCGGTATCGAGTGGCTTCGTTTTGTAACCAGCTATCCGCAAAAAGAAGGTTTCGCCGAGCTGATTCAGGCGATTGACCATTCGCCGAAGGTCTGCAATTATCTTCACATGCCGGCACAATCCGGCTCAGATAGAATCCTAAAGGCAATGAACCGTCATTATACCGCGCAACAGTACCTCGAACTTATCGATACCGCCCGGCAAATCGTACCTGACATTGCAATCGCAGGCGATTTTATTGTGGGCTTCCCTGACGAAACAGACGAAGATTTCGAGCAGACCGTCGATTTGGTGAAAAAGGCCCGTTATAAAAACTGCTTCGTATTCAAGTATTCACCACGCCCGGGTACAACCGCTGACAAAAGGTTACAGGATAATATCCCTGCCGAAGTAAAAAAACTGCGCAACTATCGATTGCTCGAAGTCCAACAGGCTATCAGCGCCGAGCTTGCCGGGCGATTCGAAGGCAGGCGGGTAACAATACTGGTCGAGGGCCTAAGCAAAAAACCACATCTGAATTCTGACGATGAAAGTAATAACCCACAGCTTGTAGGCAGAACCGCTGATGACTGGATAGTCGTATTTAACGGACCCGATTCTCTTACCGGTCAATTTGCCCAAGTCAAAATAACCAAAACAAGCCCGCTCACGCTTTTCGGGATTCTCTAAGTGACGCCTGGTGCGAAGGCGAGGTCTTGGGATTTCAGAATAATTTTATTTTTTATTCTTCCTTCGTAATACTACGTCCGTGAGGGCGTAGATGGAAGTACCCGACAAAGTCGGGCGAGCTTTAGCTCGTCCCAAAAAATGCCACATCCGTAAGGGTGTGGAAATTTACTGTAACAATTCTACTTGACAATTGTCTTTTACGTCGATAAATGGGTGTATTCTTTTTGATGGAGCCGTCTTAATGAGCAGATTCGGACAAGACAAGCAGTGGTTTATAAGAGGTCATAAAATGACCGTGGTGATTGTCTGCACCGATTTTCAGGTTCTTACAATGAATCTTGGTGTCAGGCTGATAATTAAGGAGGCTGCTCCCTAACAGGACGTATATTTTTGATTTTAAAAGCCTTTCAGGAAGCAGAAAACCTGAAAGGCTTTTTTTATTGGCGTTTTTTTATTTTCGTTAAGGAAAGGCTTTGCCTGTGCGTGAAAGGTATGTGCTTATGGAAACAAGAGAAAGAAAAAGTTGGCATGACGATGATTTGTTCTGGCAGACTTTCGAGTCCGAGATGTTTACCGCTGAAAGGCTCGATGCCGCACCACAAGAGATAGACCAGCTTGTCGGATTACTGGATTTGCAGCCCGGCGCTAAGGTTCTGGATTTATGCTGCGGCGTCGGCAGACACAGTCTGGAACTGGCACGACGCGGATTTAAGATAACAGGTCTTGACCGAACGGCAAGCTATCTCGAACAGGCCAGAAAGAAAGCTGAGAGTGAAAACCTCGAAGTTGACCTTGTTCTCGGTGATGCACGGAAGTTCTGCGCGCTGGAAGAGTTCGACGCCGTCATCAATATGTTCACGGCATTCGGATACTTCGAAGGTGCTTGTGACGATAAGCGTGTACTTCTTAATGCCTACGCCTCGTTAAAGCGGGGCGGAAAGCTCCTGATAGAGATGGTGGGCAAAGAAGTCCTGGCCAGAATATTTCAGCCGCGCGATTGGCACGAGCACAACGGCCGGATTTTCCTGCGCGAAACCGAAGTGACACAGGACTGGTCATGGATAAAAAACCGCTGGATACTGCTCGAGGACGGCGAACAGAAGGAGTTCAGCTTCGGTCATCGGGTCTATTCCGCTGTTGAGCTGACGGGCCTGCTGAAAAGATGCGGCTTTTCAGAAGTCAAAGTTTTTGGTGACTTGGAAGGTTCGCCTTACGACCATCAGGCACAGCGATTAGTAGTTGTTGCAATAAAATAAAAAACAGGAAGAAGAAA
Source organism: uncultured Pirellulales bacterium (assembly GCA_964518825.1). Classification (GTDB taxonomy): domain Bacteria; phylum Planctomycetota; class Phycisphaerae; order Sedimentisphaerales; family Anaerobacaceae; genus JBBABK01. Next base: position 9,387 of record CAZFHM010000034.1, on the reverse strand, counting down.
AATGGAAGCAAGAGAAATTACAATAAGAGATTACCAAGCTGTGCATTCGCTCTGGCGAAGTTGTCAGGGTATCGGTTTGCATAGCGATGTGGATTGCGAATACGGTATCAGGCTGTATTTGGCGCGGAACCCGGGCCTGAGCTTTGTCGCAATTGACAGCGGCACAATAGTCGGCGCGGTCTTATGCGGACACGATGGACGGCGAGGTTATATACACCATTTGGCGGTTAGCAAAGAGCACCGTCGATGCGGTATCGGTACAGTTTTGGTTGATAAAGTTCTTGACGCCCTGCGGCAAAAAGGCATCCGTAAATGCAACGGGTTTGTACTTGATGATAATCACGACGCCCTTGAGTTCTGGCAGAGTATCGGCTGGGCCCAAAGAGATGATTTGAAAGTTATCTTGAAAAGTATTATCCTCTAATAATTAGCAACCAGACAGTTGTGTTTGTCATGGGAGGATACCGGTATGGATTCTGGAATTGGGTGCGAATTTCTCGAAAAGACCCGGTACAAGTATCTTGGGCCTTCACCGCAGCTCAAAGGTGTGGCACCGCCACCTTTGCAGGCTGACTTCAGCGAAGGCAGCGAAAGAATCGAGCTGCCTTCGGCGGACACACTCGGAGGTGAAGTGCAGAAAATTATTGAACAGCGAAAGTCTCTGCGTCGGTACAGCGAAAAAGCCCTGACACAGCAGGAGCTTTCGTATCTGCTGTGGTGTACGCAGGGCGTAAAGCAGGCTGAAGCGGGACTGCATACGTTCAGAACTGTCCCCTCGGCAGGGGCAAGACACGCCTTCGAGACACTCGTACTGGCTAATCGCGTTGAGGGGTTACAGCCGTTGTTGTATCAATACATAGCTTTGAAGCACAAGCTTGGCATCATATCGCACGACAACCAGATAGTTGAAAAAATAATGTTCGGCTGTCTCGGCCAGAAGATGATTGCTACAAGTGCGGCGATATTTATCTGGGTTGCCGACGTTGAAAGAATGACCTGGCGGTATGGCCAAAGGGGTTATCGATATATTCTTCTCGACGCCGGTCACGTCTGTCAGAACCTGTACCTTGCCGCCGAATCAATCGGCTGCGGCGCCTGCGCGATAGGTGCTTTCGATGACGATGTTATGAATGAAACGCTCGGCCTCGATGGAAAAAAACATTTTATGATTTACGCCGCCTGCGTCGGAAAAAGAGAATGATTTTATATTGTCATTCCCGCGCAAGCGGGAATCCAGAGTTCTAAGGAGAAAAGCATGAACAATATTTTAACAGTTTTACTTCTATTATTAATATTTGTTACGGGCTGTTCATCAAAAGACGTCGAACAGGCCGTTTCATCCGACGGCGTTAAAATCAATTATTCCGTACAGGGCAGGGGCGAGCCGGCCCTGGTCTTTGTTCACGGCTGGTGCTGTGACAAGGATGTCTGGAAATACCAGGTGCCGTACTTTGAAAAAAGTCACAAAGTGGTGACAATTGACCTTGGCGGGCACGGACAATCCGGCCTCGGCCGCGAAGACTGGACTATGGAAATGTTCGGTGAAGATGTGGCTGCGGTTATTGAAAAGTTGAACCTCAAAAACGTAATCCTCGTCGGTCATTCAATAGGCGGCCCTGTTATTGTCGCCGTCGCCCGGCTAATGCCCGAAAGAGTAATCGCTCTGGTCGGGGCCGATACCTTCCACAATATCGAGGCAGGCTACACTGAAGAGGAGATAGCCGGTATAGTCGCAAGACTGGAAACCGACTTCGTAACAGAGGCCGACATTTTTGCGCGACAGATGTTCCCGGCCGACGCCGATTCAAATCTTGTCGATTGGGTCGCGGTGAAAATCTCTTCCGCTAATCCCCGGGTAGCTATAAGCTCAGTACAGAACCTCGGCGATTATGACCTTAAGGAAGCCTTCAAAGGCCTTAACGTGCCGGTCTATAGCATAAGCTCTGACTTTTGGCCGACGGATTTCGAGCAAAACAAAAAGTACATAGAATCTTTCGAGGTAAAAATGACGCCTGGCATCGGCCATTTTGTTATGCTCGAAGACCCGGACAATTTCAACAGGCATCTAAATGAGATTATTAACGAGCTTAATAAATAAGACAGACCTTTACCAATATGACGCTTTTAAAAGGGTGTGGTTTTTGTTGAATTGAAGTTAATATAGCAAATCGAACCAGGGTCAGGACAAGGTGCCGGCGTACAACTATTTGTGATATATAGACTTATGGAATTGGACCGGTGATAGAAGCCTAATAACTCGTTGCCAAGAGAGGCGTTTTCTGCTATAAGGGTGTGTTTGGCGCTGTTTTTGAAGGGATGACTATGGAGTCCACTAAAGCAATGAATAGCAATGTGATGAAGCTGGATACGTCACTCAAATACAAGGTCGCGGACATCTCGCTGGCCGATTTCGGCAGGGCCGAAATGAAGCTGGCCGAAAATGAGATGCCGGGCCTGATGGCTGTGCGGAAAAAATACGGCAAAGAAAAACCGCTGGCCGGTTTCAAAATCACAGGCTCTCTGCACATGACAATCCAGACAGCGATGCTGATTGAGACGCTTTGCGAACTTGGTGCGGATATCCGCTGGGCCTCATGCAATATCTTTTCAACACAGGACCACGCCGCTGCCGCTATTGCAAAGGCCGGCACCGCCGCGGTATTTGCATGGAAAGCCGAGACGCTCGAAGAATACTGGTGGTGCACGGAGCAGGCTCTTACCTGGCCGGACGGTTCAGGCCCCGATATGATTGTCGATGACGGCGGTGATGCGACCCTGTTCGTTTTTCAGGGAATGAAAGTCGAAAAGGACCCATCACTGCTTGAAAAGAAATACGACAACAAAGAATTTCAGATTATTATGAACCGTCTCGCCGCAAACTACGCGGTTAACCCGACGCGGTGGACGAGCGTCGTATCAAATATTCGCGGGGTCTCCGAAGAAACCACGACCGGGGTTGGCCGGCTATACAAAATGGAGCAGGCCGGCGAGCTTCCTTTTGCCGCGATTAATGTCAATAACTCGGTCACCAAATCGAAATTCGATAACCTGTACGGCTGCCGCGAATCACTGGCTGACGGAATCAAGCGGGCGACCGATGTAATGGTCGCCGGTAAGGTCGTTGTTGTCTGCGGCTATGGTGACGTAGGCAAAGGCTGTGCCCAATCGATGAGGGGTCTTGGTGCGAGGGTCTTAATAACCGAGATTGACCCGATATGCGCGCTGCAGGCCGCGATGGAAGGATATGAAGTGACAACGCTGGAAGACGCAGCCTCAGTTGCTGATATATTTGTCTCAGCTACCGGATGTTGTGACGTGATACGCGGTGAGCACATGGAGCAAATGAAAGACGAAGCTATTATGTGCAACATCGGACACTTCGACAGCGAAATACAGATGAGCTATCTTGAAGAATCACCCCAGTGCAAAAAAACTAACATCAAGCCGCAGGTTGACAAGTGGACTCTGAAATCCGGCAGGTCGATTATCGTGCTGGCCGAAGGGCGATTAGTGAACCTCGGCTGTGCGACGGGGCATCCGAGCTTCGTGATGAGCAATAGTTTTACAAATCAGTGCCTGGCTCAAATAATGCTCGCAACGCAGCAGCTCGAGCACAAGGTATATACTCTACCGAAAAAACTGGATGAGGAAGTGGCCCGGCTGCACCTAGGTCGGCTGGGCGTCAAGTTGACAAAACTCAACCCCAAACAGGCGGAATATCTCGGTGTTCCTGTAGAAGGCCCGTATAAGCCGGAGCACTACCGCTACTAATGTTGGCTGATTCGCCGGAAAACCCTGCTCAAAGCGGCTTATGGAAGACAAGCAAAGCGAAAAACCCCCTATGGTGGGCCCAAAGTCCTTTTTGTCGGTGGGACCCACCCTGCACTACAGTCACGAGAACGTCCAGCGATGCTGGATAGGAGCTCTGGCGGCTTATTGTCTGTGCTGCCTGTTCTGGTCAAAGATTCTAACCGGGGCATTTTTATCATTTCACTGGACATTGGTGACAAACTACGAGCTGTGGCGGATAGGCAGATTCGTAATCGACCCGGTCAGTATTTTCGAGTACCCCTGGCAGATACTTGTGCTCGGCCTTTTAATGGGGATAATTGCCGTCGCTCCAACACTTGTTGCGCAGCTCATGAGCTTTCGCCACAGCATACCGTTCGTACTGGCTGTTTTCTTTTTGGCTGGCTTACCTCTCTTTGCAATGACGGTCCTTGTAAGTTGCCTCGCCGCTGCGTCCCGGCCGCTGCGTTTTCGCTCACGTTTTATAGCGATTGCGCTTTGTATCGCGCCGCAGCTTATCTACTGGGGGTTGTTGGGCGGCGTCAGGGGAGTTGAACCGATTAAGTGGGGTTTCTCTTTTGCTCCGTGGATATGCGCATGGATGGTTAGTCTTTTGGTCTCGGGTTTTGTCCTCGGAGTGGGGCACTTCACACGATATCGGCCGGGCCTGGTACTAAGCTCTGCAATCGCGGTACTTATCGCTACGGTGTTGGTGTTTGGCCTCACGGTGGGATTCGACGAGCTGGATTACCAGCTCTGGGTGACCGGCAATAACCCGAGGGAAGCGGTCGAGTTCCACGACCACAGCATAAAGGAAGCTCTCGACCGGACGATAATGAATGAAGGGGTGCGAACATACCTGGCTGGATTCTTTTATCCCACCGAAGACCAAATTGCACTGCGGACAAGACTGAAAGACAAAATCCAGTCACAGCTGCGACTGGACCGCTGGCCAAGCTGGCTGATACTGCCGGATGAACTGAAGTATCAGGACAAGAGACAAATCCTCGACCAGCAGTACGACCGCTTTATCCAGAGCCGGCCCAAGAGCCCACGTATGCCTGTGGCGTTGTATTATAAAGCTATACTCAGCGAGCTGAGTCCCGACGTGGAAAAATTAAGCAGTACAGAGATACTTCATTTTTACAGTGACTATCCGTTTGAAAGGTCGCGCCAGCTGTGGTACCGATTATATCTCGAGTTCCCGGCTACTGCTGAGTCGATAGAGGCCAGATGGAGGATAGCCAAACACTGGGCAGGCGCGGGAATGTTCGAACAGGCCGAAACGCTGCTGGCTGAAGCAGAGACGATGGTAAAACAGCGGCTGGAACAGCTCAGGCAAGACCGACCCGCCGATGAGACGCTCTCTAGGCTTTTTGTCCCCCCGGCCGAATCGGCGCTGACGACATTCGACCTTGAACAGTTGCAGCTTCACATAAATTATTTGAGCGAGCTTATCAGCAAAGAGAACCACGGCTCGGGAAAGGACTCGACAGCTCACCTGGCGACATTTGTTATGCTCAATCCTTACGCCGCGGATTACACGGCGAACCTCGACAAACTGCTTTCCGAGATGGGGCAAAACGAACCACTGCGCGATAATGTACTGCTGGAGAAGATACGATTAATAGCAGATGAGCGACTTCGGGCCGAGGAATACGCCAAATTACACCGGGAATTTAAGGTTGCCGACGGCGGCATCGGCGCATTTTACGACTTAGCGTTGTTAAAGATAAGTTTCTGGCGACAACAGGACCAGGGCGACGTACAAAGAAAGAAAGAACTATTAACCGAGGCCAGACAGGAACTGTCTGAATTTGTCAAGATGTACCCCGACAACTTTCGTACACGGCTGGCCGAGGAAACACTGAGCAAACTACCGGGGACAAGCCAAACGCAATAAACAGCGTTTGGGGAACCCCCGGCGGCCAATTAGCTGTTGTTCCAATTTATCGGGCGCTGCTGCTAATCCTGGTCGGCAAAACAGCCGATTCTTTGTAGATGCGGCCTCTTGCAACAGATGGCGGGTTAAGCATTAAAAAGATAACGGTATGGCTGGTCAAATAAAAAATCAGAAGCCGAAAATACTCCTCGCTGGTGACACCGACAGTGTATTTATCAGCCCTGACGCCGTCGAAGCATTGGATGCCCACAAATGCAGCCAAATATCCGACGCCGTTGAACTCGCATCCAGGGAAGATTTCGCCCTGGTTGCTGTGGTTATGTCGGATACTGCGGCCAACCTTGAGTCGGTCCTTAAATCGCTGCGACAGGTAAGCGGTGAGTCGAAGATTATTTTGCTGGCTCGGATGTATCAAGAGCCGCTGGCGATAAAGTTTGTCCAGGGCAACCGCCAGGATAAAAGGCTGGCCGACGATTATCTGATTTGTCCCGTTGCCGCCGGCGATTTCGATAAATGGCTCGGCCTGACGACCGTCGCAGGCCCCCAGACGGTTCAGACTGACGTCCGCATGGCCCGGAAGATTCGAGAGCTTGAAAAACTGGCCACCGAGGATGACCTGACAGATTTGAAGAACCGAAGATACATCTGGGAATTTGGAAGACAGATTATCGACCGCGCGAAAAAAATCTCGGGCAGGGTGACGCTCCTGATTTTCGATATAGACGATTTCAAGCATTACAACGATTGTTACGGACATCCGGCTGGCGACGATATCCTCAAACAGGCTGCTACCTTAATTCAGCGCTGTTGTCGGAGACATGATGTCGTCGGAAGAATCGGCGGCGACGAGTTCGCCGTGGTTTTCTGGGACGACCCGAGACGCACAGAAAGTGACGCCGGAAGCGAAAGAAGGTCCTTGTCCGACCACCCGACCGAAGCGGTCTTCATAGCCGAGAGATTCAGAGAACAGCTCGAAAATGCCGAGTTTAATCTGCTCGGCCCGGGCGGCAAAGGGGTGCTTACGATAAGCGGCGGCCTTGCCAGCTTTCCGAAAGACGGCGCTACTGTGGAAGAATTGTTCAAAAAAGCAGACCAGGGGCTGCTCGAAGCGAAAAAGAGCGGCAAGAACCAAATTTACCTGGTTGGCGGACCTAATGCCGCCTGATTGCACAGGGGCCGCCGCGTCACGTCTAAATAGTCAATCTTTGAGTACAACAGTCTCGGTAGGGCTGAGCATTTTGTAACGGATGCCTCGCCAGCTTATAGTCCGCCCGATACTGGTCGAAACGATAAGTACCCAGAGTATTATTGACCAGACCCAGAAGAATAAAATATCAGAGACGATGGCGAGTTTCATGTGATTCAGTTCGCCTCTGAGCAATTGGCTCGCCACAAATTGTCTCATACAGGCCCTTGCAAACTGACTGGCTAATGCCGCGGCCGGTACCGCGATAAAAAACCACAGATTTGCCAGACCATTTATCGCAGCAAATAACGCGACGGTAAGCGTGCCCCATGTGGCGAACATCGAACCGGTCATACTGATAACCGAAAACCACCACGTGCCCGGGGAAAAAACCTTGGTTATCAAAAACTGTCGTCTGACAAACTCGAAGGCCTTCGGCCAGGTCGTATCTTCGAAGGACGCCGCCATACAGGCCGGCACAAATGCGACTCTGAATTTAGCCTTTTTAATTGCTTCACTGAGTGACAGGTCATCACTAAGCGCTGTCTGCCAGATTTTGGGGATATCAAGCTCACGAAAAACCTTGACCCGCACAGCCATTGAGCCGCCCCAGGCCTGATTGAATATGGAGTTCCCGAGTAACTGGGCGACTTTTGCATTGCCCGCCGATAAGGCTAACGTGGGCAGGTTGTTTCTTTTCGGCACGAACCACCTGTATCCACTGGCCACGCCGGTCTTTTCGCTGTGCAGCGGGTAAACGAGGTGGCTTAGCCAGTCCCTGCGCACACAGATGTCGGAATCTGCAAAGGCCAGCACCTCGACGTCATCACCTATTCGCTCGCAGCCATAGAGCAGATTGTGAATCTTCTGGCTGCAGATTTTGCCTATGCCGGCAATCCAGATTTTAGACTCGAGGGCCTGGGATTGTGGGCCGAGAGATTCTCTCAAATTACGCAGCTTCTCGTAAGCCGGGTCCTGCTCGGATTCAACGACGAACCATAACCGGTAATTGTTGAAATCCTGCTCGAAAAAAGATGTGATATTCTTTTCGAAATCGATGTCGATGCCTTTGCACGGCACAATCAATACCGTCCTGGGCCTGTACCATGAGCGCACTCTGCGATACTTGCTCAGGCTAAAAAGGCTGTTTCTGAATACGAGGCATACGCAGAGCAGTTGTGTCAGAACGATAAACCCGCCAAGCCAGTAATAGATATTTACCATGTATGGTTCCAGTCACCGCCGGAAAATTCGCCCGCCTCCGCGACTCTCGTCGCGAGACGAGGCGGCAGGCGGCTTAGAATACACGTATCGGCGAGTTTGTCAAGCGATAGAAGCGATAGGCATGATTGATTGCATCAACTCCTCGATAGTATAAAATTTTGAAAGATTTATCGGCAGCAGGCATCCGTGATTATGGTCGCTGGCAAGAATTATCAGGTTGTTCGCGGCACGGCAGAAGCCCTCTGATTGCGGCTGGTGGCCTACGATGAATATATCAACATCGAGGGTCTTGGCGAACTTGTCGAGGTTGGCCTGGCTTATTCTTCTGCCCCAGGTAAAAACGTATGCTGCGCCCGGCTTGACAACATCGTTTACCTTCAGTTTTCTGTCGAACAGGGTGAAATCAAAATCTTCCGCATAGCGGTCCGACGGCAATGAGTGCGACAGCCAGATTCGATTTGGGCACCGTACAGCCAGTGGCTGTGAAAAGAGAAATTGGCGCATAGCAAGCTTCACCTGTTCACTGTCGGCGCCGAATTGCCTGTCCATCGCTGCGCGAAGAGCCTGATTCATCTCCCTGCCGCTTTTCATGACTCGGCTGTTGTTTATAAACGTCGTGTCGTGATTGCCAACAATCAGGTGAACCTGGTCCGGAAACTTCAGCTTGTATTCTATGGCGTCGAATAGCAACTGGTAAGACAGGCATCCGCCGTGGTCGTCTTCTGTTCCGCCGTGAATCAGCTCATGCAGCAGCACATGTGTTTGGGGATTATTCGCCAGGTCGGCGTAAGAGATTATTCTCTCATAATTGCGCCTGTGTCCGTGGATATCGCCGGTGGCGATTAGAGTACAGTCGCCGGGCAGAAATATTACGTTGCCCTTTCGATATCGGTCCTCTTCACAGGCCGACTGCCCCCGTCCCAACAGGTCAATTATTCTTTCAGACATTGCTTGCTGTTCTTTATCTTGTCGCCGAGGAGATTGTGTATCATGATGTCGAGCCTCGATATCACCGTCATCATGTTGTCCGGCCGGTCTTTCGGCTCATCCTCACAGCAGTCCATCACGAGCTTGGAGACTTCTTCGGGTATTTTCGGTTTTATCTGGCTCGGTGTTTTTCTTTCCTGACGTACGGCAAAGCCGAATTTGTCCTTTTTGGGAATGAGGGTCGGTATATTATGGCCGGTCAGCGCCCAGTACATCGTAGCCCCGAGGTTGAAAACATCAGTCCTGGGGTTCAGTGGTTTTCTCTTGACCTGTTCCGGCGCGATATAGTCGGGCGTTC
>CAZFHM010000033.1:13075-15980 GCA_964518825.1 uncultured Pirellulales bacterium | reverse complement strand
GAGTACACACAGAATTTTACGCTGCATTATAATTTCCCGCCGTTCTCCGTTGGCGAGGTCAGGCCGATGCGCGGCGTCGGCAGGCGTGAGATTGGTCACGGAGCCCTGGCTGAAAAAGCGCTCTATCAGGTAAGGCCGCCGGAGGAAGGATTCGCGTATACGATTCGTATCGTTTCCGACATTACCGAATCGAACGGTTCCAGCTCTATGGCTTCCATTTGCGGCGGAACGCTCGCATTGATGGACGCAGGCGTTCCCATAAGAAAACCTGTCGCGGGAATATCGATAGGAATGGTAAGCGATTCTAAGGGCAGGCATGAGTTGCTTACGGACATCCTCGGTGAAGAAGACCATTACGGCGAGATGGATTTCAAGGTCGCGGGCACTAAAGACGGCATCACCGCCATACAGCTCGACATCAAGGCTGAAGGGCTCGACGAGGATGTCATGGTAAAGGCCCTCGAGAAGGCCCGCGTCGCAAGGCTGCAAATCCTCGATGTCATGAACAAGGTCATTGGTACCCCCAGAGCACTGCTGAGCCAGTACGCACCGAAGCTGATTAGTATCTCGATTGACCCTGAGCTGATTGGCAAGGTAATCGGTCCCGGAGGAAAGATGGTCAAGAGCATTCAGGAGCAGACCGGCACCACGGTTGAAATCGAGGACGACGGCACGATTTATATCAGTTGCGTGGGCGGGGAAAATCATCTCCTTGCAAAGGCAATGATTGAAGCTATGACCACGCCGCCGAAGGTCGGCAAAATCTATCATAATTGCAAGGTGGTCTCGGTAAGGGACTTCGGAGCTTTTGTCGAGTTTGTTCCGGGCGTGGACGGGCTGTGTCATATCAGCGAGCTTTCCGACGGCTACGTTAAGAATGTCGAAGACGTCTGCAAAGTCGGCGACCAAATATCGGTTAAACTGCTTTTGGTTGACGACCAGGGACGCTATAAGCTCTCACGGCGTGCGGCACTTGCGGAAATGGACAAGCAGGACGAGCCTCAGACCGTCGCCGAGCCGAAGTAAGTCCGTTGTAATCGCAGCAGAGGCCGATATGTGTCATGCTGTAATATATATATTTTGATTTGCAATGGCGCTATCTGACCAGGATTCATCTTCACAGCAGAACCAGCCTTGCCGGCAGGTTGAAGAGCTTGCAAGGCTGACCGGCGAGCTCGCACACGAAATTAAAAACCCGCTGTCCACCATAAAGGTCAATCTCAAGCTCATCGGCGAGGAGTTAAGCTCCGTCGACCCGGGCACCGCCGCCGGTGACTCGAACCAGCGACTTGCAAGGGCCAAAAGAAAGGTGTCCGTTATTCAGCAGGAAACCGAACGGCTCGAGAATATTCTCGAAGGCTTTCTCAAGTATATCGGGCGGACCGAGCTGAACCTGGCACGGACGGATATTAATGAGCTGGTCGGCGAGGTCGTTGATTTTTATTTCCCGCAGGCACACAGCCATTCGATTACACTGCGGCAGAGCCTGCACCAGTCGCCGCTTATTTGCAAAGTCGATGCGGCTGCAATGAAGCAGGTCATACTCAATCTTTTCATCAATGCGCAGCAGGCAATCGGCCGCGGCGGCGAGCTGATGATTCGAACCGCCGAATCCGGTTCCAACGCTATGATTGTAGTCAGTGACACCGGCCAGGGAATCCCGCCGGATAAACTGCCGAGACTTTTCCAGCCGTTTTTCTCATCACGACCGGGCGGCTCCGGCCTGGGCCTGGCCACCGCCAAACGTATCGTCGAGGCACACAGCGGGAAAATCACCGTCGAAAGCGTCGCTGGAAAAGGAACCGCTTTTACTATAGAATTACCGCTGCTGAAGGCTGAATAAGGTTTACGGCATGGCTGATGATATCGTAATGCTCGTAGTCGATGACGAAAGAAATCACGCCGACGGCATCGCCGAGGCGATGGAGAAATACTGCGCAAAGGCCATCCCGGTTTACACCGCCAAAGACGCACTCGAAATACTCCGCAGCGAAACCGTCGACATGGTCGTCACTGATTTAAAACTCGACGGCGAAGACGTCGACGGCCTGGACATACTCGACGCCGCCAAAAAGAATAATCCCGACTCCGAAGTTATCCTGATAACAGCCTACGCAACGATAAACACCTGCAAAGACGCCATCCGGCGCGGCGCTTACGATTATCTGGTCAAGCCGATTGATATCGACCAGCTTCGCACGTTGGTAGAACAGGCCGGCAAAAAAATCACTGCCGGCAGGTCCCGCCGTCGTTCGATTGACACCGTGCAGGACGGGTTTTTCTTCGAAGGAGTCCGCGGCAAAAACCCCGCAGTGCGAGGCCTGTTCGAGGTGCTAAAACGCGTGGCCCCTTCGGATATCTCCGTTCTGATTGAAGGAGAGTCCGGCAGCGGCAAGGAGTTGCTCGCACGGGCGATACACGACAACTCCAAGCGCCGGGATAATCCATTCAGACCGATTAACTGCGCCGGCCTGACCGAATCGCTTCTGGAAAGCGAGCTGTTCGGCCATGCCAAAGGCGCCTTCACCGGCGCTACAAACGACCGCAAAGGACTGTTCGAAATAGCAGACAGGGGTACACTATTTCTCGACGAGATTGGCGATATGCCGCTCAACTTCCAGGCCAAGCTGCTGCGGGTTATCGAAGACGGCGTCGTTCTGCCCGTCGGCTCGGATAAACCCATTGTCGTGGACGTGCGGATAATCAGCGCAACTAATCACGACCTCGTCGGATTAGTCGAAGACAAAAAATTCAGACAGGATTTGTACTTCAGGGTCAAAGGCGTAAGTTTAGTCGTTCCCGCCCTCAAAGACAGGCCGGAAGATATCCCCGAGTTCATAAATTACTTTATAGAAGAGGCGGCTTGCGAAACCGGCTCGAAGGTTTCCGGTATCAGCGACCCGGC
>CAZFHM010000033.1:1389-13065 GCA_964518825.1 uncultured Pirellulales bacterium | reverse complement strand
ATTAGTTGCGTATAGATGGCCGGTCAATATCAGGCAGCTTCGCAACGGTGTTCGTAATATGGTCGTAATGTGCGATGGTGATGAGCTCGACGTCAAAGATATCCCGCCGGAGATTTACCAGGTAAGACAGCTTACGGGCCAGACACGTCCCGTCGGCGACCTCGGCGGAATGTCACTGAATGAACTGGAGAAGCAGGCCATTATCGACACCCTCGCCAGGACGGACAACAACCGCGAAAAAGCCGCCAAAATCCTCGGCATCGGCGAACGCACACTCTACCGCAAAATCAAAGAATACAACCTTTAGCTTTTAGGATTCCGGCTGCCGGCTATTCTTTTACCTCTGTGTCCTCCGTCGTCTGCCGTTCGTCATCCGGCCTCTGGTTTTTTACCTATTGAATTTCTCCCCAATCCACGCCTAAAAAAGGTTCCCGAGGCGAATTCGCATATCTAAACTTACCAAAAGAGGATTAGGGATTAAGGCTTATTGACCAGTATAGAGCGATAAAAACCGTATTTATCGGCCTAATTCACATAAAAGAGGCTTTTGCCGGTTCTGAGCGAGTTCAACAAATATCACATATCTGTTGCTAAGTCCGCAAAAAACTGAATGGGGCCGTAATTCGAGCCGATATAGTCAATGTAAGGAGTTGAAAGTCTTAAAAAAATTATTTATGGGGAACGTACAATGCAGACACAAGAGCAGAACTACGAATCCGCTGACCGCAGGAAGCATAAAAGATTATCTGTTTTCAGCTTTATGCATGCGACCGTAACGCTGTCGACTTCTGTTTCGACGGGGCAAAAAGGCCGCAGCGATAAAGGACTATACTGGACGGGACTGTTAGAGGACATATCATACGACGGCGCGCAAATCATCCTGCCTAATGATTGTGAGAAACACTTGAAAGAACAGCAGGATGTTGCAATAGACATTAAAACCACTTTTATAGAAGTCATGAAAGTCAATGTCACCGCCCAGGTGATACATATTGCGCCCGCCGGGAATCATAAAGGCGTGCGAGTCGGGATACAGTTTACAGGGCTGGATGAGAATCCGGAAACCCAGGATGCAATCCTTAAAATCTGCGAATACGGCCAAAAGCTCAAGGCCGTGGGCGCAAAGCAGGCAGAACAGACGGCTTGCCCGAACTGACCGCAAAAATCCGTGTAAAGCGGCGAAAATCATTTATTCAGCAGTTCCGGTTTTTCCCTTTGCAGCCAGAGTGGTAACTGTTCGCGAGTGACTTGTTTCCATAAACCTTTTTTCAGACTCCGCGCGCCCGATTCAAGTTGTTTGTACTTGTTATAGAAACTGTGGTCGAATCGCAAATCGGCATAGGCATAACCTTCCGTTAACAGCAGCTCATTGAGGTATTGGCCGTCGGGTAATTGTACATAGGCTAATAGTCGGCCGTATTTGCCCCGTGTGTTGTTGTCGTGGTCGAGATAGACTGTTACGGTTTTGCCCAGAGTTAATTGCCTTGTGAATTCCGAAGCCTCGTTGCCGAAGTACATTTCGCCGCCGGGCGATTTTTCGGTTTCGGGAGTATCGACGCCCCACAGGCGGATTCGAGTGTGAGGATAGTTCGCGTCAGGGATGTTTATATCGATAGTATCGCCGTCAACAACTTTCACCACGTTAAAAGTCCTGCCGTGATATTTCTCGAGGTCAACCGGATTGCTTAGGTTTGCAGCAGCAGGCGCTGTTTCACGGCGGGCGGTATGAACAGCTCTGTCGAGGACAGCGACCAGGGCCAGCAGGAGGACTATAGAAGCGAGGATGAAGTTTCGCCTTTGACGGCTCATGGCGTAAGGGCGTTTGCGTGTTTTGCGTTTCGATGCCATAAAAGATTTTATACAAAGGTATTATTAAAAAGTCATTTGTTTTCTTAACTACAGATTAACACAGAAAAAGCAAGGAATGCAGAATACAGGAGACAGAACAGTTTAACCGCGGATTGGCAGAACAGGAACTATAGTCTTTTCGACTAATCGAAAAGACTACGAGCGTTTTAATAACTGAGTGTTTTTGATTTTAAGGTATATAAGATTTGTTCAGCTACAGAGGATGTATCCGTGCTTTGCCCTCAAGGGCTACGCAGGACAAAGGGACAAAAAGTCGTAGGTTTTAGAAAGTGGAATGCCGCTTTTTTCTACATGAACCTGCTACCAGCAATCTTCCTCCAATGCGAAGTTGCAATTAAGCCAGTCTTCGGCAAGTATTGCTAAATCGTTGAAATCAAAGACTTCCAACCAATTTCCAGCAAGTATCACAAAGTCTGCAAAGTCAACTTTACAGTTACCGTCAAGGTCACCATCGATTGCTTCTGTGCAGTAATTATGTTGTGTGAGCTTAATTGTAACATAGTCCTTGTTTGTATTACTCTCATAACTATTTCCGGTAATATAGACGTTGCCCGAATCGTCCAAAGCCACGGCAGTACTGTAGTCGTTGTATTTCCACGATCCATTATAGCGAATGACCCACAACAGATTGCCGTTTTGATCGTACTTGACTGTCGTGTAGTCGTCAAATGTAGAAGAACCTCCGTAGCTATACCCGCCCACGTAGAGGTTGCCTGAAGCGTCTCGTAAAATCAGGCCGCATTCGTCATTAAAATTTCCTGGCCCGTTGTACCGTGCTAACCACAGCTGATTTCCATTAGGGTCGTATTTGATAGTGATATAGTCATCATGTTCAGGAGCACCATAAAGTTCGGTGCGGCTGGAGCCCGTTACGTAGGCATTGCCCAGACCGTCCACAATGACCCCCTTAGCATCGTCCGTCCAACTTGCCGAGCCGTTGTAACGCGCCACCCATAACTCGTTGCCGTTCGGATCATATTTGACCGTAGCGTAATCATTGCCTGTTCCACCCCCATAGCTGCTGCCCGTCACAAGGACATTACCTGAATTATCCACAGCTACGGCAATGCTACTGTCGTCGTCATTGGCTGGACCGTCGTAACGCGCCACCCATGACTGGTTGCCATTCGGATCATACTTAATAGTAGCATAGTCAAAATCATAATCACTCCCACGACTATTGCCCGTCACGTAAGCATTGCCCGACTGGTCCACCGTTATGGCCTTACCATAGTCATAATGATTTCTCGGACCATCGTAGCGTGCAGCCCATAACTCATTCCCATACATATCATATTTGATTGTAAAACAATCACGGAATGTACCAGAACCATCACTGTAACCTGTTACAAATAGATTTCCAGAATCATCCATCGTCATGGCACTTTCTTCATCGCTACCACCGCCATCGTAACGCGCCACCCATAATTGGTTACCATTTGAATCGTATTTGATGGTAAGATAGTCCCAATAGTTTCCCACACTACTTCCACTCACATAGACGTTCCCCTGATTGCCCACAGCTATGGTAGCTGGTTTGTCATTTTTTGCACCGTTACCGTTGTAACGCGCCACCCATAATTCGTTGCCGTTCGGATCATATTTGACCGTAGCGAAGTCACTATTGCCTGTGCCTATCCCATAGCTGCTGCCTGTCACAAGGGCATTGCCTGAATTGTCCACAGCGATACCGACAGGAGAATCAACGCCATTCCCTACACCGTTGTAACGTGCAATCCACCGCTGTAGCGGCAAACGCTTCACCAACTTTAGTGCAGAATTAAGATCGACGCGGCCAAATCCATAACTCGTGTCAAAGCCAGGGTCACCTAAGTCTTTGGCAGAGGCATACATAACGTCTTTTACCTCTACGTCTGTAAAATCTGGCCGAAGTGAGAGAGAAAGAGCTGCTACTCCAGCTACAATCGGACACGAGCCTGAAGTGCCACCCATCTTGTCCGTATAGTCCAGTATACTCGGATTGCGGTTGTTATAACCGGCGGTGCCCACAATATCGGTTGTCCAGATATTACCCTGTAAGTTTGTCCTGCCGCTCGGTGCCACAAGGTCCAACTCACCCCCCTTACCGCTATAATTCCAGACTACGTCGAAATGACTTGTGGCCCCCACAGCTACCGATTCCGAATAAGCTGCTGGGTACATTACGTATCCAGAGGGATCCCAGTTGCCAGAAGCACACACAACGACACAACCTTTACCGCTACGCCCCATCCCATTTGGTTCAGTAATATCTTGAATGGCAGAATGAGTTGCCCCCAAGCCTGACGTTGTACCCCAACTGTTACTTAGAATGTCAGCACCACTGTTCGCCGCCCACCGAATTGCTGTTGCAATTTCTGTGTCTGTAACAAAGCTACCATCGTCTCCTATAATTCGTATAGGCATAACCTTGCAATTCCACGCAACACCCGTAACACCTATACCATTGTTACCTTGTGCTGCAATAAGACCGGCACAGGCCGTACCGTGTGCATGATCTCCTGTTGGATTTGGGTCACTGTCATCGTCATAAAAATCGTATCCTGCCACGATATTGTTTACCAAATCCGGATGGTCTGTATCGACCCCCTCATCCAGAACAGCTACTACAATATTAGGGTCTCCTGTAGTAATTTCCCACGCCTCCGGTGCTTTGATATCTGCATTAGGTGTACCACCTGATTGCCCCGTATTGTTTAGGTGCCACTGATTGGGGAAATACGTATCGTCAGGTATGACTTGTCCCAATAGCTGAGGGCTAAATGCAACGTTCGGAACTGCCCACTCAATAAATTCAGCTTGATTAAGTTTTTCAACCGTGCTGAATACACCGCTTGCATCTGCTGTCAGGACTTCTATAAGATACTCACGCTCAGTGAATTGTAGTCTGTGTTTAATCCTTAGATTGATGGATTGACACAAATCCTGTAGTTGCCCATCATCCGATATCTCTCTCAGCCGGACCACAATTTCGGGAATGATAGCTACCGTTTCCTCATTTGATGAAAAGAGCGGCGCTGCGTATTTTATCCTGCTGTGAGATCTAAGCATCGCGATAGTGTTTTCATTTTCGCTCGCTAAACGCTTGCTAAACACGACCGAGATGCCTCGCCGACCTGGCCCGCGAACTGCTCTTATATCTTTAGCACCAAACTGCCTCAACGTTCCGTCTAAAGTCTCAAGGGCACCTGCCTCTTCTCGTGAGACCACCACGTACCCAAGTTCCGGTCGGCGTACAAAGTGAAGCTGCTCGTTTGCTACAGTAACAACGTAATCATAGGGTCCCTCGGCGGGGCTTTTAATGGGACATAGTGCAAACAGGATGAATATCGTGACCAAACTGGCGCAATTAGATTTGCTCATTTGTCGGCCCTCCAGGGTTCATTTTCGAACAAACACGATACCAAATCATAGCGTTAAAAGCAATAGAATATCGGACGGTTTTTTCTTGAAGGCAGCGAAGAACCAATGAAATGAACCCCCAATATAAAGTTGGGAGCTAAACCAAACGAATTGACCCGTTGAGTGCGGTTATCTTCCGGATTTTTTGCGTTTGGTAGCCGGTTTGTCTAAATCAAAAGCCTTGCAGACTGCAATCAGTGCCTTTTTACCCTGGGCTTTGTCCACAACGCAGCTTATACGGATTTCGCTGGTAGTGATTGAATCGATGTTAATCTTTGCCCTGGCGAGGGATGAGAACAGCCTGTCGGCTACGCCGTAATGGGTTCTCATGCCGATGCCGACGACGGAAATCTCGGCAATGTCCTCGCGGGTGAAGACACTTTCACAGTGGACCTTGTTCTTGATTTTATCGACGGCTTTTTCTGCGGCGCGAAGGTCGCCGGCGCCAACGGTGAATGATACGTTGGCCTTTTCGGTGCTGATTTCGGTCTGTATGATGTCGTTTACGACGACCTTTTCCTGGGCGAGGTGTGAGAATATCTTCGCGGCGTTGCCGGGTTTATTATCGACGCCTACCAGGGTTATCTTTGCCATGTTTTCCTGCAACGTTGCACCGGAGACTACCAAATCTTCCATTTGAGGGACCTCGTGTGTTATCAGTGTACCTTCTTTTTTCTCGCTACTGCTTCTTACGTGAATAGCGACGTCGTATTTTTTGCCGAACTCGATAGCCCTGCTGTGCATTACGCCGGCACCGAGGCTGGCGAGTTCGAGCATTTCGTCGTAACTGATTTGTTTCATTTTGACGGCGTCTTTGAAGATTCTCGGGTCGGTGGTATATACGCCGTCCACGTCGGTATATATTTCGCACTGGTTTGCTTTGAGCGCGGCAGCCAGTGCTACAGCGCTGGTATCAGAGCCGCCCCGGCCGAGCGTGGTGACGTTGCCGTCTTCGTCGATTCCCTGAAAGCCTGCGACGAGAACAACCCTGCCTTTTGCAAGCTCCCGGCGGATTCGGTCGGCGCCGATGCTCTTTATGCGGGCCTTGGAGTGGACGTTGTCGGTAATAATCCGGACCTGGCCGCCGGTAAAGCTTATCGCATCGTACCCCATAGCCTGCAGCGCCATAGCGAACAGAGAGACGGTTTGTATTTCGCCGGTGTGCAGGAGCTGGTCCATCTCGCGGGCGGGTGGATTGGTATTCAATTCCATCGCGTCGGCAATCAGCTCGTCGGTCTGCTTGCCGCGGGCGGAAGCTACGACGACGACCTTGTTGCCGTTTTTGAGGGCATTGATAACTCGCAGGGCGGCACGCCGGATTTTCTCGGCGTCTGCGACACTCGTTCCACCATATTTCTGAACTACTATTGCCATAACAACTCCTCAAGAACGGGCGAATATATAACCACAGGCAGGTCAACTTTTCAAGAAGTATTCCATTAGTTCGCAGCCGTTTTCGATTCTGAAGCCCGACTTTGCGGCGTTGGCTTCGCTGAACGGGGCATGAAGTATCCCTGTTACGTCAGCCCCTGCCATGGCGAAAGGTACCGGGTCGCCGCAGTGGGCGCAGGTGTTTACCGGCGTGGGGTGGTCGGGCATCACGAGTATCCTGTAGCTTTCGTACTGCTGCAGGGCGTCGAAGACGGGGCCGATGATGTGTTTGTCAATCAGTTCGATTGCCTTTTTCTTCATCTGGGCGTTGCCCTGATGGCCTGCCTCGTCCGGGGCCTCGATGTGGACAAATACGAGGTCGTACTTTTCGAGGGCATCGATTGCGGCGGCGGCTTTGCCCTGATAATTGGTATCTATGAATCCTGTCGCGCCGGGTACTTCAATCAAATCGAAGCCGATGAGCTTAGCCAGTCCCCGGACCAAATCGACGGCGGTTATGGCGCAGCCTTTGATTCCGAAGCGGTTGCTGAAGCGGTCCATGACGGTTTTTTTGCCCTGGCCCCACAGCCATATTGAGCTGACCTGATTTTCGTTCAGGTCCATTCTTACCTTGTTGATGTCGTGGTCGGCGAAATGCCGCTGCGAGCGCGATATCAGGTCGATAAGTAAATCGGCGCCTTTACCGCGCGGCAGGATTTTATTAACTGCGGTGCCGAGATAGTCATGCGGCGGATACGTTTGAACGTCGAAATCGATTCCTTTGAAGACGAGCAGATGGCGGTAGCTGACGCCCGAATAAAAACGGATTTTTTCGTTGCCGAGCTGGTCACTCAGCTCTTCAATCAGTTTGGTTGCTTCTTCGGTCGAGATGTGGCCTGCGCTATGGTCGTGCATTTGGCCGTCGACTATTGTTACCAGGTTGCAGCGAAAGACCCAGTCCGTCAGGTCGAGGGGAATATCACGCGCGACGGCTTCGATTGGTGCACGCCCGGTGTAGTAGCGCGCCGGGTCGTAGCCGAGCAGGCTCATCATTGCCACGTCGCTGCCGGGTTCGAGGTTGGCGGGTACTGTTCTGACAAGGCCCTGTCGGCCGGCTGAGCTGATTGCGTCGAGGTTGGGTGTGGCGGCGGCCTGTAAAGGGGTCAGGCCGTCGAACTGCTCGAGCGGTTTATCAGCAGCGCCGTCCGGAACTATGATGACGTATTTGGTGCTACAATCTTTCATCTTCTTGTTTTTTGCGTTTATAACTTGTTTTCACATAAAATGTAAAGTTGTTGTTTTGAGCATTTAAATTTTTGATTTTTGATATTGTTTAGAATTTCGGATTTCGAGTTTAGGATTTTGGTCGCGGCTGAAGGCCGCGCCAGGTTCAATCCTTGTCCTCCGGGATGTCGACGATTCTTATGCAGACCGGCTCGTTTACGACGGTGTCGAGCTTTCGCAGGGCTTCGAGAGAGGCGTCGATTTTGGCCTGGCGAGTCGGGTGAGTGGTGATGACCAGCGGCACGGTGTTGTCTTCGCCGCGGCCTTCGTGCTGCAGGACGCCTGAGATGCTGACGAGATTGTCGGCGAGAATTTTACCGACCTGTGCGAAGACGCCGGGCTGGTCCTCAGCCATGAACCTGATGTAGAACCTGCTGGTGACGTTTTCGATTTTTTCAATCAGCGGTTCGACTTCGGCCCTTGCTTTGAGATGAAGATGTTCGAAAGTTCTCGCGGAGTTGCCGATGGCGACGTCGATGATATCTGCGACGACGGCACTGGCGGTCGGCATCATTCCTGCGCCTCTGCCGTAGAACATTACCTGTCCGACGGCGGAGCCGAAGACGCTGACGGCGTTGAAGGCGCCGTCAACAGTTGCAAGCTCATGGTCTTCGGCGATGAAGGACGGATGGACTCGCAATGAGACCTTGCCGTTATCCTGGCGTTTGCCTATGGCGAGGAGTTTTAGCTTGTATCCCAGCTCGCCGCCGAATCGCAAATCGTCACTGGAGATTGCTTCAATGCCCTCGACGTAAACGTCTTCGAGCTTTATTTCGTAGCCGAAGGCGATAGAAGCGAGGATGGCGAGTTTGTGTGCACTGTCGCCGCCGTTTATGTCGAGGGCGGGGTCGGCTTCGGCGTAGCCTTTCTGCTGCGCTTCTTTCAGAGCGGTTTCAAAGTCCCTGTCTTTGGAGGCCATATTGGTCAGGATGTAGTTGCAGGTCCCGTTAACGATTCCGTACATGGCCTGGATATTGTTGGCGGCCAGGCCGGTGCGAAGGGCTGAGACGATAGGTATTCCGCCGGCGCAGCTCGCTTCGAAGGCGATGCATCGGCCGTTGGCGTGTGCGGTGGAATATAGCTCCTGGCCGTGCCCGGCGAGCAGGGCCTTATTGGCGGTCACGACGTCCTTGCCTGCCTGGAGCAATTTTAGCTGAATGTCCTTAGCTGCGCCTGTACCGCCGACGAGCTCGACACCGATTTCAATGGATTTGTCTCCGAGCAGTGCGTTGAGGTCGCTGGTCAGAACACCATCGGGCAGCCTGACCGGGCGCGGTGATTTGGTATCGAGGTCGACGACCCTGGCCAGTTCGAGGCGAACGCCCATCTTAGCCTCGATTGCGTCGGCATTTTCAAGAAGGATTCTGGCCACACCGGCCCCGACGGTCCCGAACCCGACTATTCCGACTTTTACTTTTTTCTGTGCCATTAGGCCTTTCCTGCGAACTATTCATATCTGCCTTCACAGCAGACGCTCACCAATACTCAAAAGAGCGTTAATAATCAAGAAAAATCAGGTTCTCCCCCATGTTTGGTTTTGCCTCAGCAAAACCGTAGGGGTTGTTAGCCCACGGCATCGCCGGGGGTTCTTGCTTATACAATTTCACGAAAATCTCAAACTATTTTGTTGACAAAGTCACTATCCATTCTTAACATTTTCCCTAACAACTGTGAGGAGGAACCTGTGGAGGTCGGAATAAGTGATTTTCTTTTCGTAAAAAGCCAAAGGCCTGTGGCTTTGGGCCTTTCGGTAAATCCCCGCCGGTTCTTCAGTCGTTAATATTGGTTTTTGGCCCTGTCAGGGCCTTTAGAGAAGAGGAGATAGTGAGATGAGACCCCGTATTCTTGTCTATTGTATTTTACCCATTTTGTCCCTGCCGTCTTTAGCCGCCGACCAGACCAAAATAGTCTATGAAACTACAGACTTAGGCTCAGGACGATGGCAATATACCTACGACGTCTGCAATGTCAGCCTTAGTGACACAATTGAGGAATTTACTGTCTGGTTCGGTATCGGCTCGTACGATAATTTGACCATAACTACACTCGACCCGCCATCTGGCGACTGGGACGAGATTGTCTGGGACCCGGAGCCGTTTTTAGGAGATGACGGCGGCTACGACGCTCTGGCCACAGGCCTGAATATCGCAATCGGCGAACACGTCTATGGTTTCGCCGACCAGCTCGACACCGATTTCAATGGATTTGTCTTCGAGCAGGGCGTTGAGGTCGCTGGTCAAAACGCCATCAGGCAGCCTGACCGGGCGCGGTGATTTGGTATCGAGGTCGACGACCCTCGCCAGTTCGAGGCGAACGCCCATCTTAGCCTCGATTGCGTCGGCATTTTCAAGAAGGATTCTGGCCACACCGGCCCCGACGGTCCCGAACCCGACTATTCCGACTTTTACTTTTTTCTGTGCCATTAGGCCTTTCCTGCGAACTATTCATATCTGCCTTCACAGCAGACGCTCACCAATACTCAAAAGAGCGTTAATAATCAAGAAAAATCAGGTTCTCCCCCATGTTTGGTTTTGCCTCAGCAAAACCGTAGGGGTTGTTAGCCCACGGCATCGCCGGGGGTTCTTGCTTATACAATTTCACGAAAATCTCAAACTATTTTGTTGACAAAGTCACTATCCATTCTTAACATTTTCCCTAACAACTGTGAGGAGGAACCTGTGGAGGTCGGAATAAGTGATTTTCTTTTCGTAAAAAGCCAAAGGCCTGTGGCTTTGGGCCTTTCGGTAAATCCCCGCCGGTTCTTCAGTCGTTAATATTGGTTTTTGGCCCTGTCAGGGCCTTTAGAGAAGAGGAGATAGTGAGATGAGACCCCGTATTCTTGTCTATTGTATTTTACCCATTTTGTCCCTGCCGTCTTTAGCCGCCGACCAGACCAAAATAGTCTATGAAACTACAGACTTAGGCTCAGGACGATGGCAATATACCTACGACGTCTGCAATGTCAGCCTTAGTGACACAATTGAGGAATTTACTGTCTGGTTCGGTATCGGCTTGTACGATAACCTTGCTATCGAGACGCTGGACCCGCCACGAAGCAACTGGGATGAGCTTGTCTGGGACCCGGAGCCGTTTTTAGGCGATGATGGGGGCTATGACGCCTTGGCCACAGGCCTCAATATCGGAATTGGCGAACACGTCTATGGCTTCGCAGTCAGCTTCGATTGGCTGGGTATAGGCGACCCCGGCCCGCAATTCTATGAAATCATCGACCCTGAAACCTTTGAAACCATCGATTCAGGCTGGACCGTACCTGAACCGGCAACAGTATTGTTTTTGACTTTCGGTATTTGGCTCTCGCGGGACAGAAAAATCAGTTAATAAGAACTGTCTGTGTCAAAATGCAGTTCCCATTTATCATAAAACCGAAGGAAGGTCCATATGAAACGCAGTCGCGCAGGAGGCACCATTCATTTAAGCCTGTTTATAACAGTATTGCTTACGTGTATATCGGTTCAAGCTGCTCTCGCTGGTATAGGCGACGGCGGTTACACCGTGCAGCGTGGGTCAGCCGATATAGTTGCTCCGGGCGGCAACGCCAATGCGAGCATCAATTTACTTACACCGAGCGCGGTGATTGGCTGGCAGAACTTCAACACGATTGTAGGCCAGTCAGTTACGTTCGACAGGGATGGTATGAGTTATGCGGTATTGAACCGTATTGGGGCCGGACCAACACGATTCAATGGTAGCCTGTATAGTAACAATGGTCTTGTTATACTCACCAACCCA
>CAZFHM010000033.1:0-1379 GCA_964518825.1 uncultured Pirellulales bacterium | reverse complement strand
TCTGGCGTTTTATTTGAACCGTGGTCTTTTGTTCAGGCCAGAAGCTTTGCGGCTGTTGGTTTTGACGTGAACCCGACCGATTTTATGGCTGAGGGTGAGAATTTTGACCCTCTCGATTTCGGGTATGAAGGATACAGTTCAAATATCGAATTGAACAGAACATTTTCGGGTGGTAGTTTGTATTGGGCTACAATAGATGTAGATGATACCCTCGCTCTTATCGGCAGGAATATTACTAACAAGGGCAGGATTTACACTACGCAGCCTGATGCTTATGTTTTAATGGCCGCTGGTGAAACGCTCCTGTTCTCCAGACAAAACGGGACTATTTCTGCCGAGGTTGTTGCTCCGGTGCCAGCAGATTTCGTAGTTGATAACGGTGGTAATCTCGGTACCGTCTCCGGTCGAATTTACGCTGACGGCGGCCACGTTATTCTGGTCGGAGGAAATATTTATTCAACCGCTGTAGAAGATGCGTGCTCACTTTATGTTAATGCCACAGGAGATGTCCAACTTAATGGTACGATTTCGGCTACTGGAGACATTAAATTAGTCGCTGGTGGAACGATATCCATTTACGAAGATGTCGTGGCGGGCGGCAATATCTTCATCGATTGCAACTGCCTTCAATTATATGGTAACCTCAATGCTGGTGGAACCATCACCATTATAGACAATTGCACCAATACTTTTTATGTTGACAACGATGCATTGAGTGATCTCGGGCCCAACGACCCCTGCATCAGCGATCCTTTTGAGGATGGGAGTATCGAACATCCTTATGACGCTATCCAGGAAGCTATAGATACCGCCTACGAAGGTGGTACTATAATTGTCCTGCCCGGCACTTACACCGGCCCTGGAAACCGCGATATCGACTATCTCGGAAAAGCGATAACCGTCCGCAGTACCGACCCCAACGACCCATGTGTTGTTTCAACCACCATAGTTGATTGCTATCGGTTTCCAGATTATAGTAACCATCGCGGATTTTACTTTCACAATGGCGAAGGTTCTGATTCCATATTAGATGGTCTGACTATAAAAAGAGGTCTATTTTATTATGAAAACGGTGGTGGCATACTCTGTGAAGATGCAGGTCCAACTATCAAAAGATGTTTAATAACAGGAAACTGGGGCAGTAGTAATTCATATAATGGAGGAGGGGGAGGAATCTTCGGCTCTAGTGGTCCCATTCTACAGTGTACTATCACTGGCAACCGAACTGGTGGTAGCGGTGGTGGGCTCGCCAATTGTTCTGGTTTAGTTAGCGAGTGTGTTATAAGCAATAATTCGAGCAGTCTATATGGTGGTGGACTTTGGGACTGTGGTTCGATTAAAAATTGTGTTATTAGCTCTAATGGTTGTACTAACTATGG
>CAZFHM010000032.1:0-16315 GCA_964518825.1 uncultured Pirellulales bacterium | reverse complement strand
GTTCGCACGGCTCGTTTACGGGGCTTGACGGCTGGCCGCTGACGGATGAGGTGCTGGCTAATTTCGAGCCTCCCATCACAGACGGCAAGATAAATATAAGAGTCACCGATACTGATGCCGGCACAATAAGCAGGCGTGAAATAAACCTTGCCACTTTGGTTCCCGCCGACCCGCTTGTTGGGCTGACGGTGTCGGATGTTGCCAATGAGATTGACGCAATTGCCGGTCTGACCTGCTGGTATGACGCGCTCGGTCTGCATATTGAGCAGTCTGCCGCCAATTATGAATTTGACTTTCTTCCTGCGGTTTTGCCGACACCGACTGCGAGCACTTTAACCGGCGGAACCGTGCCGACAATCACGGTATCAGGTATTTACACAGGTTCTGAAAACGATACTTTCACTTTCGAGGTATCCGGAGCGGGCGTTGTAAGTAACGATACTTTGACTCTCACGGTGAGAAACGAAGTGGGCCAGGTCATTAAGACTCTGAATATCGGTCAGGGTTATTCCGCAGGTGATGAACTTTCTCTCGGCAACGGCATCAACGTATCAATTGGTGCCGGAGACTTTGGAGCGGCCGACAGTTTCGAAGTTGATGCTTTTGCCAACACAGATACTTCCGGACTGCTTGCGGCTGCGGGGATGAACTGCTTTTTCAGCGGCAGCGGTGCACTGGACATAGCAGTACGTTCGCAGATTGCCGAAGACCCCACTCAGGTAGCTACATCACTGGGAGCTGATGGTACCGACAATTACAATATACTTCGGATAAGCCAGCTAATTAACGAACCAATGAGCGACCTCGACAACATGACGATGGGCGTTTTTCATCGCAAGCTGGTGACCGATATCGGCCAGCAGATGAATGTAAGGCAGATGCAACAGGATAATCTGGAAGTAATTGTGCAGAATCTGAGCAATCAGAGAGATGACGTCAGCGGTGTGGATATTAATGAAGAAGCTGCACAGCTTTTGATGTTTGAACAGATGTTTCAGTCGATGGCGAAGTACCTTAGCACGGTTCAATCCACTATGGAAAGTCTTATGACGATAATGTGATAAAATACCGGGGCACTTGAAAAAAATGGGTGGAACACTTAACAGTCTGTATAACAATGTCAGTTTCGGGTTAAACCTGAACGCACGTGAGATACTCAGACTTCAGGAGCAAGTGACAACTGGTTCGCGCATCAACCGGGCGTCTGATGCGCCTTCGGCGGCGTATCGTATGCTGAATCTCAGCTCACAGCAAAGGTCGATTACGAATTACCTCGACAATCTGTCCGAGGTTTCGGACGTTCTGGAATACTCCAGTATCGCGATAGACGACATAAAAAGCGCGCTGGCCGAGGCCAAGAAACTACTTGGTGATGTGACGGGCGGGACCGGAGGCGGGGTCGGTCTGAACGTTACAGTTGAAGGTATAAACGACGCACTGGACAGGATAGTTGCCGCCGCCAACTCCAAGCACAGCGGTAAATATATCTTCTCGGGGTCAAGTACCTCAATCGCTCCTTACGCAGTTACAAGAGTTGACGGCAGGATAACAAGCGTTACCTATCAGGGCAGCGACCTGAGACGTGATGTCGAGGTGGCGTCCGGGGTCAACGCTTCAGTTTTTTATTCGGGTGATGAACTGTTTGCCTCGGATGAAAGGTCCGAGCCGGTTTTCAGCGGATTGACAGGCGCCGCAGCGGGGACGGGAACCAGCAATGTGCGCGGAGATGTCTGGTTGACCGTGACGCATGACGGCAGCAATTACCGGATAAGCATCGACGGCGGACTTACGGATGTCGTGGTACCTGCCGGGGGTAACGCCAACCAGATGGTGACGGACTCGCGAACCGGACAGGTGCTGTACGTGGATACGACCGGCATAAACGCCACCGGTACCGAGTGGGTGCGAGTGCCCGGTACGTATGATGTTTTCAACACCCTGATTGCCATACGGGACCGGCTTGACACGGAAGGTCTAACCAACGCTGAGATAGAAGAACTACGGTTTAACGCCTTTGATGCCATTGATGAGCTCAATGGGCTCCTGAT
Source organism: uncultured Pirellulales bacterium (assembly GCA_964518825.1). GTDB lineage: Bacteria > Planctomycetota > Phycisphaerae > Sedimentisphaerales > Anaerobacaceae > JBBABK01. Next base: position 14,267 of record CAZFHM010000032.1, on the reverse strand, counting down.
ACAAAAATCGGTGATGGTGGGAGCAAAAATCGGTTTTCTGGAAGAGCTCAAGGGCAATCTGGAGACCCTGCAATACAGTACTGAAGATGAGAAAGCCCGAATCGAGCAGGCGGATATTGCCCAGCTTGCCATAGACCTTTCAAGGCGTGAGATTCTCTACCAGATGTCACTTTCCATGGCTGGTAAACTGCTTAACGTTTCGCTGCTGGATTTCATGTAATCAAGTCCGGTTAAGTGGGTATTTCCCCGGTCTGGAACGTGTTTGTTTGATAATTATACACAACCGGTATTCAATCCGCCCGAATCAGGCCGTATGCAGCGTTTTGTGCGAACGGCACGGAATTTGCATCTTCACTGATGAATATTAGTGCGCAGATAGTTCAGGCCTATAGAGGCTCTTTTTAAAGAACAGGGAGCAAGACCTATGGGAAACAGGGAAAGATATGAAAAGGCCATGGTTTTGGCTGAGTCGGGCAGGCATGAAGAGGCTTTGACCTGCGTTACAGAGTACCTGCGGACAGCACCGGAAGATGTCGAGGCATTGAATGACGCCGGCGCGTTGTTGCATTGTCTGGGACGGTCGGAGCAGGCTATAGATTACCTGGAGAAAGCGCGAGAACTCGGAGGCGACAACCCTCAAATCCTGATGAATCTTATGGAAATCTATATCGCCGCGGGCAAAGCAAGCGAAGCTGAGGCCCTGTTTGGCCAGGCACAAGAGGCCGGGGTTCTAAACCCGGAGCTGTTGAATCGGACCGCCAAACTGTTTGTGGACCAGGGCAATAAGGCCGGGGCCGTGGAAGTTTTGCTGCGGTCGATGGATTGCTGGCCCAGCCAGGAAATACTTGGACATATGCTGACTGTTATAAAGAGCAAAAGGCCGAAAATCGCCTTTTTCTGCGGTGCCGACGGCAGCACTTTCCTCGAACATATCTGCGATTACCTTAAGGATAGATTTGAAGTACGTCCTTTTACCGGACGTACGGAACAGGAACTGTACGAGCTGATGCAGTGGTCAGATATAAGCTGGTTCGAGTGGTGCACCGACCTTGCGATGATAGGTTCGAACGGTCCGAAGGTGTGCAAGACGATTGTCCGGCTTCATCGTTATGAAGCCTATACCGACTTTCCGCGGCAGGTTGACTGGTCCAAGGTGGATGTGCTTATGACGGTCGGAAACAGCTTTGTTAAACGGGCGTTGCTGAACACGATAGGCAACATTACCCCACCGACCTCGATAGTGACAATACCTAACGGCGTGAATGTGGACGGGATTGAATTTGTGGACCGGCAGCGAGGGGGAAATATCGCCTGTGTGGGATATCTGAATATGAGAAAGAATCCCGCTTTCCTTTTACAGTGTATGCAAAAACTGCATTGTATTGACCCTGAATGCAAATTGTATTTCGCAGGGACTTTCCAGGATGCCATGCTCGAGCAATACATGGGGCATATGATAGAACGACTCGGACTGCGAGAGACGATATTCCTGGACGGCTGGCAGGGCGATATTGCAGGCTGGCTGCGGGACAAACACTACATTGTCTCAGCAAGTATCGCCGAGAGCCAGGGGATGGGTATGCTTGAAGGTATGGCGGCGGGACTTAAACCGGTGATACATAATTTCCCTGGTGCATCGGAGATTTACCCTGACGAATTTCTGTTCAATACCTGTGAGCAGTTCTGCGAGCAAATACAGTCCCGGCGGTATGAGCCTGCGAGATATCGGCAGTTTGTTGAGCAGAACTATTCGCAAAAACAGCAGCTGTCAAAAATCAATGAGCTTTTGATTAAGCTGGAAACCCAAATAGATTCGCCCCCGTCGCCGTCTTGTGACAGCAAGACACGGGGGCAAGTCGGGATTGCCGCGGGACAGGACAGATTCGTTTAGGTTCATTAAATAGTTGAGTGCCGGAAATCAGATGAATCATGCTTACGAGAAAAAAAGCGGACCGCTTGTCACGGTACTGATACCTACATACAACCGGCCACATTACCTGCCTGTTGCCATAGAAAGCGTCGTTCGTCAGGACTATGAGGACCTGGAAATATTTGTAATGAATGACGGAGGGCAGGATGTTACCGATATAGTTGACTCTTTCGGCGACCCGAGGATTATCTTTATAAACGGCAAAGAAAATCGCAGGTTGCCTTACCGTCTTAACGAGGCGCTTTCCAAAGCGCAGGGCAAGTACGTCTGCTATTTAGGAGACGACGACTTATTCTATGGGCATCACGTCAGCACGCTGGTTGACGTCCTGGAAAACAAGACGGATTGCCACGTGGCATACAGTGATTTGTACAAATCGTACTGTCGAATCAACGCTGACGGCAGCCGGACCGTTCTTAGCAAAATCGTGGAGGTCAGCAGAGATTTCGACCGTTTCTTTATGTTCTACTTTAACCATGCGCTTCATGTAAGCCTGATGCACCGGCGGGACCTTCTGGACAGGGCCGGGCCTTATAATGAAAATCTCAACGTGCTTATCGACTGGGACCTTACCAAGCGTCTGGTTTTCTACAGCGATTTTTATCACATACATGATATTACAGGTGAGTTCTATGCGCCGATGGGCGAGTCGGACCGGATAAGTGTCCAAAGGCGAAAGGATAAAAAAGATTATACTCGCAATGTTATGACGATTCGTACGACGCGACCGCCGAAACCCTGGCCCATGGTCGATGACGTGTCGGTGATATTTACGGCGAACAGATTCGACCAGCAGGCTGGTAATTCGTTAGGGCTTATATGGCGGCATACGTTTTATCCATACGAAGTATATCTGCCGATGCCGCGTGAAGAGTTTGCATCGCTCAATACCGAAATGCCGAACCTGGTCAACGTGCCGCTGCGGCGAGGCTGTTCGGCGGATGAGCAGGTTGACGCCTGCCTGGCGGTATGCCGGGGCGAATATGTTGTGATTGTGCCGCGTGGTTTTCCGATTTGCGAGATGTGGCTGGAAGACCCGCTTTACGGGCTTCTTAACAGTGCCGAAGACAGAGCGGGTATGGAGCTGGAGCTGTCGAGCGACGAACTCTGGGCTGCGGTTATCCGCAAAGACGTGCTGGTGCGGGCGCGACAGCAGTTTGCACATTTGCCGGTGCGCGAATCATTGAAGCGTTCAGGTATCAATCTGGACCGACTCAAGCCTGACGGCATTTCTTTCCAGTTCGATGAGCTGTACAACGAGGCGCAGGACAACGAGAAGAACGGCAACTGGGCGACCGCCGCCCGAATGTATGAGTACATCGCTGATAACCATAAGAACGAGATATGGATGATAGGACTTGCGGCACGCAGTTTCTACAAGGCCGGCGAATTCGAGCGGGCGCTGAAGTACAGCCGACTGGTGAATGAAAAAAGACCGACGGTGGATACGCTGCTGACCGAAGCGAAAATTAGCCGTGCACGAAACGAAATTGATACTGCCATAAATATGTTAGAAAAGGCGGAAGGAATACTTGAAGGAAGACAACTACAATGGATTTGCTGAATGAAGCCGACCAGAATCAGGTTCTACAACATTACGAGGTTATGAAAGAACTGGGGGATTGCTATACATCGAGCAGCGATTATGAGAAGGCCAAACGCTGTTATGAGAAGGCATCGACCCTTGGGCCGGATGAACCGGGGCCGTATATCGGACTTGGAGTTATAGCGTTTCAGAACGGCCTTTTGGATGACGCCGAAATTGCGTTTCGTGTTGCCTGCCGGCTGGACGCCAAGTGCGCCGAAGGCTTCTCCGGGCGGGCTATGGTCGAGCAAAAAAGAGAACACTACGAAAAGGCGTTCGACCTTTACCTTAAGTGTCTCGAGCTCGATACGGATAATCTTACCTCGCTGCTGGGGCTGTTCCAGACGAGCTGCAAAATGGGCACGTTCGAAAAGGTCATTTATTATCTCGAAGTATATATCGAGATGCATCCTGCGGACACTTCAGTGATGTTTTCACTTGCGGCACTGTATATGAGGGACGGGCAGTTAGAAAAATCAAAACAGATGCTGTTGGATATGCTGGCACTGGAGCCGGAGAATAAGGACGCAGCCAATCTTCTCGAAGAAGTAGAGCATACTCTGGCAGGTGCAATTGCGGAAGGGATAGGCGCGGCATGAAAGGTACAAGTGCGGCTATCTCGGACGAAGCGCAGTTTAAATCGGCAATCGATAAGCTTGAAGAGCTGCTGAGGCGACAGCTGGACCTTGCACGCAAAGGCGATATAACCCAGGTGGAAGTCCTTGCGGAGAAAACTCATGAACTGCTCGAACAGATAGCAAAGTCAGGATTTCTTGCGGGGTCGCAATTCGAAGAACGTCGTGAGAGGCTTGAACAGCTTTATGGCCGGATATGCCTGGCCTTGTCTGCACACATGGACGAAGTTTCACAGGCACTGGGCAGGGTTTATAAAGGTAAAAAGACAATGACGTTGTATCGCGACAATATATGAGCTGGGATTATTTACATTGAAAGATACAAAAGTATTATTTGTTTTTGGAACGAGACCTGAAGTCGTAAAACTCGCGCCGGTTATACGTCTTATGCAAAGTCAGGCTGAGCTTTTTGATGTTCGACTGTGTGTCACGGCACAGCATCGTGAAATGCTGGACTCTCTGCTCGGGTTCTTCAGCCTGGAACCTGACTACGACCTCGATCTTATGCAGAAGGAACAAGGATTATCAGAATTGACAGGCCGTATACTCGAATCGTTAGATGGTGTGCTGGAGAATGAGAAACCAGATTGGATGCTGGTGCAGGGCGATACCACAACTACGATGGCTGCAAGTCTTGCGGCTTATCACCGCAAAATAAAAGTCGGGCATATTGAAGCCGGATTGAGAACACACCATAAGTACGAACCTTTTCCTGAGGAGATGAATCGCCGTATAACAGGTACAATCGCGGACCTGCATTTTGCCCCTACGAAAACAGCCAGAGACAATCTTCTTAGAGAAGGAATTAGTGATGAACGAATATTTATAACCGGAAATACTGTGGTGGATGCATTGCTGGAAATCGGCGAATTATGTGATGATAAAAAGCTCGATTCAGTAATTCCGGCGTTATCAGGCAATCGTATTATTCTGGTCACAGCACATCGCAGGGAAAATTTCGGTGCACCGATTCGTGCCATTTGTCATGCCGTTAAGATGATAGCGGGTTCTTATCGAAATGACATTCAAATTGTTTATCCGGTACACCTGAATCCCAATATTCAGAGGCCTGTTTACGAATTACTAAAAAGTGTTGAGAACATCATTCTTACAAAACCTCTGGATTATCTAAGTTTTGTGGGATTAATTAAGCGGTGCCATATCGTTTTGACTGATTCCGGGGGATTGCAGGAGGAAGCGCCGAGTTTCGGCAAGCCTGTGCTGGTTCTTAGAAATGTTACCGAGAGGCCGGAGGGTGTACAAGCAAAGGTTGCAAGGCTTGTTGGCACTGACACAAAGCGTATCTATAACGAAGTGTCGCGATTACTTCTCAACCAGAGGGCGTATCGTGAGATGTCGCTTGCTGTGAATCCATACGGCGACGGTCACGCAGCGGAGAGAATATGTGACACTTTAGCAGTTTATGAAAAAAAGGCGGCATACGCATGTTAGAAAAAGCTATTCAGTGGATTAAAAATAATTCGCTTCCGGGACAGGGCATTGTAGTTAGCTCTCGAAAGAGAGTTAGTTACCCGGAGGTGACGGGCTATTTTATCCCCACGTTACTCTCGATAGGAGAACACGACTTGGCTTATCAGTATGCCCGGTGGTTGCTTACCGTACAGCGTCAGGATGGCTCGTATGGCTTAAACGGACATAGCTATGCCTTTGATACCGGTCAGGTCGTACGTGGCTGGGTTGCTCTGCTTGAACAAATGCCGGAGTTAGAGCAGCCGCTGTGTCGGGCTTGTGATTGGCTGATTGAAACGGCCGATTCTCAGACGGGACGCTTAATGGTGCCGCCGCTGGGAGCGGCTTGGAGCCTGGGCCGACGCGGTCAAGTGAGTGAAAGTATTCATCTTTATGTATTGCCGCCATTGTACCGCGCAGGCGAGTTATTGAACGAATCGCGTTATTGTGAATTTGTAAGCAGGAGTCTGAACTACTACCTCAAAAACGTCAACTTGACTGATTTTTCGCAACCTAATGCCTTGACTCACTTCTATGCTTACACTCAAGAAGCCTTACTTGAGCTGGGCTGTGAAGATAAGGCACGGCGGGGTATGGCCTCAGTAGCAGGATTTCAGCAACCTACAGGTGCGGTGCCTGGGTACAGTGACGTAAATTGGGTTTGTTCAACCGGTTTGGCACAGCTGGCCCAGGTGTGGTATCGCCTGGGTGAAACCGAGCGCGCAAATGCGGCGCTCAAGTTCCTTGAGATGGTGCAAAATCCCAGCGGCGGATTCTTAGGTTCTTATGGCGTTGGTGCAGACTACTTCCCTACAGAAGAAATTTCGTGGGCTTGCAAATATGCCATCGAAGCTGCTCAACAGCAAATTGCCGGCCACTTCAACCAGACAGTCGATATTTATAAGGCAGACATTTCCGAAACGGATGGGAGAGTGCAGGCGGTGTCTAGTCATTTGGGGGACTTAAATGGCAAGCGTGTGCTCGATGCCGGTTGTGGAAAGGGCCGTTTCTCAGCAATTATTAAGCGACGTTATCCCCAAGCCGATGTCACGGCGTTGGATATTTCAGACCAGATGCTGCGATATGTGCCACCGGGAATTCGCACTGTTAAGGGCGGAATCCTTGATATGCCATTTGAAGAAAGCTGGTTCGACGCGGTTATCTGCATTGAGGCTTTGGAGCATGCCGTTCAGATTGCCGAGGGCGTTAAAGAGTTAACACGTGTTCTTGCGCCTGGCGGCAAACTAATCATTATTGACAAGAACAAGGACAAATTAGGTGCATTAGAGATGCCCGGTTGGGAAAAGTGGTTCGACCGAGAAGAACTGCTTGGAATGATGCAAGCTAACGGCCTTAAAGCCGACGCTGAATTCATTGGCTATGAAAAGGTGACGCGGCCTGATGGATTATTTATATGCTGGAGCGGACAGAAACCCGCTCTGCAGACTAATGTTTCTACACTGGCAGTTGGGCTCAATAGAAAAACACGGCGTCTGGCAGTGGTGCCAAGTGACCCTCTTAGTGCTTATGCGCACAAGTCCAATGAGTATTTAACTAACTATTTCAACCCGATGGGTCTCTTTCATGAAGTCTACTGCCTTTCTCCTCTTGAAAAATCCGAAGGCTTCAGGCACGGGATGCATGTCATTCCGACCAACCCGGAACAGTTCGCCCAGCGTATCAAGGAACTCAAAATTGATATTGTCCGCGCGTATGGAGGATATTGGGCATGTGACATGGCTTGTGAGAACAAGGTTGAGGGTGTGCCTGTTATAGTTTCGGTTCATGATAAGAGAAAATCATGGCTGCACGAGAGCATTAAGGATGCAGACCATATTATTGCCGTCAGTGGTGTTGTCAACAAGCTTTTATTAGATGAAGGGGTGCCTCCTGAAAGAATCCAAGTTTTGCCTAATCGTGTTGATATGAATATTTTCAAGCCAATTTCTGACGACCGATTAGAGAAGAAATTCAAAGCGGATTATCCGGGAAAATACCATATTTTACATGTCGGCCGCAAATCAAATGAAAAGAACCTTGACACCTTAATTAAGGCGTTGAGAGAGCTAGGGCCTGAATACACTTGTATATTTACAGGCAAAGGTGACATAACTCCGTATCAGCTCCTGGCACAACAGAACGGTGTTTCACAACAATGTCACTTTATAGACTCGATTCAAAATTCTGATCTGGTTAATTACTATTGCTTCTGTGACTGTATGTGTACCCCAAGCAGAAGTGAAGGTTTCGGCATGGTGTTTATCGAAGCACTTGCATGCGAGGCAATCGTTGTTACTTCAGATATCGCACCGATGAACGAATATATAACAAACAATCAAAGTGGAATTTTGGTGAAGAATTTTGAAAATCCAGAATCATTGGCTGAGGCAATCGCAAGGGCTTGTACAGATCAGGAGCTACGGAGTGTAATCGCAGCCAATGCTCGCAAAGCTGCAGAACCCTTCAGCAAGGGAAAAATAGACGCGCTCGAAGTGGCCGTGTACGAGAAATTTATAGAGCAGGCAAGCAAAAACAGCACGCGTACCCGAGCGCCTGCTTTATTGGCTGTTCCAGCCAAAAGCACGGCGAGAGGGTATGGCGCCGAACACAGACACAAATTGGCTGTTCCGAATACTAAGGTCCATGCAATAGCACGTGAATCTCTGACATCAAATGCACCCAGATCGAAGGAAACCACCCAGAACAGCCCAAGATTTCTCCTTCTGCAACAAATGTTGAAGTCCAGCAGGAAGATTATAGATTTGGGATGCGGCAACAAGCCGGTATCAGGTTGTGTGGTTGGTGTGGATTGTAATGTAGAGCCTTCTCAGCGTTCTCTTGGTTACGGCGCTAAGATTGATGAGAACAAATTTAAACAAAGAAATATTCGTTTTGTTAACCAGAGAATCGATACGAAACTGCCTTTTAGCGATAAAGAGTTCGATTTTGCCTATAGTCACCACGCCTTCGAACACCTGGAAGATCCAGCAACAGCTTGCAGCGAGATGATTCGAATCGCAAAAGCCGGCGCTATCATAACGCCCTCTGTATTTGCCGAGATGTGTTTTGGCCGGGCTTACCATAGATGGCTGGTTATCGACCGAGCCAACACACTCTTCTTTCTCGAAAAGAGAAAAGTTGAAGATCGGCCGTTTGGTGATCATCCTGAATGGACCGAGGAAAAAGGATGGCAGTCCACCGAAAAAACTAATCCGTTTGACATGGTATTGAACGAAAGCGGCTGGTATCATGAATCACCATGTAATGCTCTCGAAAGATTGAGGGGAAAACTGCGTCAACTCTGGTTCAGTCATTCGCCAGTCATCGAAGTCGTCTTTCTGTGGCAGAACTCCTTCACTTATACAGTATTAAGAGAGCAACCCGCTTATGATGAGTGCACAAAAACCTGTGCACCTGCTAATCCTTAACACATTCAAGAGAAACAAAGGATTGAAATGTATGGATTTTAGTGAAACGGTTCTCAACAATAAGAAGAAATATCTTGACTCCATTTTGAGCAACGTAACCCTCTTGAAGAGAGTGCTTGCTGATTTCGCCAAAGGCGCTGTTTGCGAGTATGAATTGATCAGACGTCCTTGGGAACCGGGCGGCGGGTCAACTCTATTTTCTCTGAGGGTGGGTTCGGAAAAATACTTTCTCAAAGTCAAAAGCAGCAGCGTTTTTGTGGAAAGCAAATTAGAGGCTGAGGAATCATTCATTAATATTCCCTCCCTGAGAAATGAATATCTGTTATTGCAACAGGCAAAAGATGTCTCGCCAAATATTCCAAAATTTTTCGAATATGTTGAAGAAGATGGATTTAGCTTTCTATTCATCGAAAATCTATCGCCGTTCGAAGATGTTGTGAGTGATTTCAATGCTAAGGAGCTGTTGGACAGTTACGGTCAAATTGAGGGAGCCGCGCGCAAGTTATTCGAAAAGGGCATTGTTCACACAGACATTCATGAAAATAATATTATGTTCAGGGGAACGATACCTGTCTTAATCGATTTTGAAGAAGCAAGGGTTTTAGAGCAGGAAGTTCCCTTTGAAAAGTCTTTGGATGTGGTGGGCGAAAATGCCTGGGGTAATGTCGGCCACATTCCGCAAGAAGGCGGCTTTGCAGCTGGATATACCTGCCTCAACAGATTGAGAGAGGTTTTCGAAGGGCTGATACTGTCGAAGCTCGACGCTATGGTAAGAGAGTGTAATTTTGATTCTTCTTGTCCTTTCCTGAACGCATTAGACCATGGAAAAGATGAAAGAATTTACCAGTCCATTGATATTCCCGGTTGTTCCATCGAGGGACAGCGTCCTATTTTGGATGACCGTATTGGATTCCTAATTGCAGTAGCAGAAAAGCTGTTTCGAGCCCCTTTTACGCACCTGGATATCGGCAGCAACTTGGGAAGGTTCAATATTGAGATAGGCCGAAGCGCCAAGGTAAAAAAATCTGTCGGCGTAGAAGCCTATCCACAATATGTTCAGCTCGCAAAAGTGCTCGCATTCCTGAAGAAATCATCTAATGTTGAATTTATTGAGGCCGAGTGTGGAAAAGATAGCCTGGTTGAGTTGTTGGCTGGTGAAAAAGTCGATTTGGTCACTGTATATTCAACATACCATCACATCAAAAACAAGGAGACCTTCATCAAGGACATAGTGCTGCTTGACCCATCGTATCTCCTGTTTGAAATGCCTGTGCAGCCCGAGTGTTATGAAAGCAAATCCTGGCAAGCTGAAATAGCGCTTATAGCCCAGCGGATGCGTATGCCATATACATATCTGCTGGCGCACAGCAAAGACTACAACAGACCAATAGTCCTGATTTCCAAAGCCGATGTATCGGCAGAACTGTTAAGGACTGATGACGGCTCCCTTTCATCACATGGCGCCAGTCAGCCGCGCGCGACGCAAGAACAGCCGCGGGTTTCTGTGGTTCTGCCTACATACAATTATTTGGAATTCCTGCCTAAGGCGCTTGACAGTGTTTTCCGCCAAACTTTTACTGATTTCGAATTGATTATTGTCAATGATGGTTCTACTGATGGAACGAAGGATTACCTTAACAGTCTCAGGGACCCTCGTGTTCGAGTTATTCATCAGGAAAACAGAAAGTTGCCGGGAGCACTTAATACGGGTTTTCAGCATGCCAGAGGCGAGTTTTTGACATGGATTTCATCAGACAATTATCTTAGCCCTGTTTTCCTACAGACTTTCGTCTCAGCTTTACAGGGTAATCCCCACGCAGGACTTGCATACTCGCCTTTCATTCATATAGACCAGAATGATAATATCATAAAGATAACACGTAGCCCAGATATGGATTATCGCCGGTTGCTTTTCAAATTTCCCGGTATGGCGTCATTTATGTATCGCCGCTGTTGCCAGGACAAGGTCGGATTATATGATGCATCGCTGGAAGGCGCTGAAGACTGGGATATGTGGCTGCGAATTGCCGAGCATTTTGAGCTATTGTATGTTCCGGATGTTCTTTACTATTATCGCCACCACCGGGCAAGCATGAGTTGGCAAATCCCTGATACCATTGCTACAAGTGCAGATACGGCTTTTGAAAATGCTGCGGCGCGATTACGGCTCGATGTTCTTTATCCCGAGCTTCGTAATGTAAAAGACCGGAAGTCTGCCGAGTTATACGCATGTCTGAACTTCGCGGCTGAAATTATGCAGTCAAAGTGGTCGGGTACTTCGGCAGCTACCAGGATTATGAAGAAAGTATTTACCCAGCAACCTGGTTCGGCTGAGATAGCGAACAATCTTGCGTTAGCTATGGGAATTTCGGGGCAGTGGGACCAGATGGGCCCTGCTATTGCGGTAATGAGACGTTCTAATAATCAGGTTGTAATGAATAATCTACGGCTTCTTGAGCAGGCGAGGCAAATCCGAAATATAGAATTGCTCAAGTCCGTAGTAATCTTTAAGGCTGATGAGAACGAACTGGCGTTGCTCAAAGAAGATAAACACAAACAGCCTGATGAGACAGCACACAATCAATGTAGCGGCGGTCAATCAGCCATACAAGACCAGCCGAAGAAGAGTTGTATTGAATATTTTTACGGGTCGCTGAAAGAGTTTGAGAAGGGCAAGTTTGAATCGGCTTATGAGCTGATGCATCAATACAGAACTACGGTTGACTACAGAAGTCTGCCACGATTTATCAATGGTAAAAAGGCCAAAGATGTTGATGTATCGGTTGTAATTGTAACATATAACAGAACCGATGATGTCAGAAAGTGCATTGAATCAGTCGAAAAGCAGCAAACGCCCCGCGAAAAATACGAAATAATTGTGGTAGATAACGGGCTTACTGATGAGCAGATTATCAAACCGCTTTGCGAGCAGTATATAAAATGCCCTGCGAATCTCTGGCTTTCAGAGGGGCGAAACATAGGAGCCTGCTTTGCCAGAGGCAGAATTATCGCCTTCCTCGATGATGATGCGCTTGTTGATTCTGATTATATCGATTCTATTGAAGAAGCTTTCAATGAATATGATATTTTCGGTTTCCGGGGTAAGGTATTACCGAAAATCGGCACTGAAGTAAACCAGCGGGCCGTCAATTACGACCTTGGCGACGAACCTTTTCCGACATATTGTAATCAGGAAGGTAATTCGGCTTTTCTCAGAGATATATTTCTGGATACAAACGGGATGGACCCGCTTCTCTTCGGGCATGAGGGCAACGATCTGAGTTACCGGATAGCCCAAAAGTATAAAATGCTTAATAAGGTGATATATTGGCCTGAAACGGTGATATATCATGACTATGGTGACGGCGAGAAGTACAACGAAAAGCAGAACATCTATAAGCACAACCACAAATATTTAAGTTTCAAGCACGGAACAGACATTTTTCAGCAACTGGAAGAAGTCCGCAAGAGTAATTTGCCGGTTAAACAGAAGGCTATCGAGAAGTCGAATTCTCTCCATTTACATCTGACTCAAAAGAATTGGCTTTATAAATTACCTTTGTATAGTTCCTGTTTTGAATCGGTAAAACATTTGCGTAAAGTGAATTCACCCAAAATATCTGTTATTGTTATTTCGTGGCGGCGGCACCCGAATACTTTAGAGAATTTCAAGTGTCTTGCCAAGCAACGAAATCATAGTTTTGAATTAATATTTGTAAACAACGGCTGTAACGAAGAAGAATTTCGGGAATTAGAGCCTTATATTGATATTTACGTTAGGCTCAATGAAAACACAGGTGCCTATTTAGCACGAAATGTAGGGGCAGTTTTTGCAAGTGCCCCATTGCTGCTTTTCCTTGAGGATGATGGAATTCCCGCTGAGAATATCATAGAAGAATATCTCAAGGTATATAAGCAATATAAAGTAATTGCGGCCAGGGGGCCGTATCTTTCAAGAACCAAAGATATAAATGACCTTCCTCGTTATTATTATCTCGGTGATAAACCGTTTCCTTATTTTTCCTGCGAGGAGGGAAATAGTTCATATCGTGCCGATGAGTTTTTCAGGATTGGAGGCTGGGACGATGATATCAGATTTGGGCACGGCGGTGTCGACCTGTCCTATAGGTTGTTGAAGATTGAGCCTGATAGAAGAAAGCAAATCTATCATCCGGCACCATTCATCTATCACGAGCATACTGAAGATGCCGAAATATTGAAGGAAAAACGTGCCAGGCAGGAACAATCTTATAAAAGACTGGAGCAGAAGAATCCCGGCTTTAACCTTTTTATGCGGAGCTGGGATAATTATTACCATCGCAGTGATTTGCTGATTCGTAAAGATAAAATAAGCGAACAGAAAACTCAGGTAAGTTTTCGACCCCGCAGCAGTGAAGCTGATAATATTGTTTCTTCTTTAAAAAGAGAACCGAGATTTTCATTCGTAATGATAGTCCTTAATGGAATGCCTTTTATAGAATACAGCCTGAGGAGCATCTATGATTTTGCGGATGAGATTATTATTGTCGAGGGAGCGGTGGAAAAGTGCATGTTTGCGGCCAATCCCGACGGCAGCTCGACCGACGGTACGGTTGAGTTTATTAAGTCATTCCCTGACCCGATGGGAAAGATAAAGCTTATCCAGGGTCAATGGCCGGAAAAGTGCGAGATGCAAAACGAGGCGTTGAAGCATGTTGCCGGTGATTATGTATGGTTGATAGATTCCGATGAGGTTTACAAAGGCCAGGACCTTGAGAAGATAAAAAATATTCTTAAAAGCGACCCTTCAATTACACAGGTAAACTTTATTCCTGATAATTTCTGGAAGGGTTTGGATTATATTTTCACTTCGCCAAAGTTTTTCGAGCCACGAAACCATTACCGCAGGCTGTTTAAATATGTGCCGGGTGCTGTGTTTACTACCCATCGTCCACCGACGATGGTTTGGCCTCGGACCGATAAGACGACGGAGCAGATGAAGCTGCTGAATGGGACAGCTACGAGGGGTATGGGGATTAAAATTTATCATTATAGTTATGTGCTGGATGAGCAGGTAAAGCAGAAGGTCGAGCTTTATCACAGATACGGCTGGGGGCAGGAGTGGGGTGTTGACCTTGAGCGATGGTATGATGAGTGTTTTATGAAATGGCGGCCTTGGAATCGCGAGAAAATTGACGCCAGATACCCGATATGGACAGGTGATAAAAATTCCCATACTG
>CAZFHM010000031.1:0-16474 GCA_964518825.1 uncultured Pirellulales bacterium | reverse complement strand
AATTCGGGGTGTTCTGGTCGTATATAGCTTGTACGCTGAGCCAGAAGACCTCGTTATAATCAGGCTGACGGAACCATTCATCCTCAGGCAGCCTTACCGAGTACCTGAAGACCGGCTCATTCGGCTCTCCATGTGGATACTTGTCATATCCCACAAGTACCTCGTCATATTTCACTGCGTTATAATCCCAGATTACCTCGCCGGGATGGCTGTATGAATAGCAGGGGTCTGCACCTGCGGACACATCCGTCCAGATACGCAGGTTGAATCTATTGGGCGCCACCGGCAGAGGCATAAATGGACCCGTACTACCTGCCTCATACCCATAACCGATATATGAACCCCACCAGCTAAGCGCTGTTACAGGTGTTCTGCGCAGGCACCGCCAGTCATCGGCTACAAGATGGTCGTTAGGCTCGTTTACCTCATCTGTTGAGGTAATCACAAATGCCATATCGCTGTAGCCGTAAAACGGCCAGTCGAGCGGAACCCAGTTAGCGTCAGGCCCTCCACCCGACACTGCCGGGCAGAGAATAGGTGTGAAATGACGCGCATTTTCCTGCCAATACCATAAAGCAGGGTTACACGGGTCTACCGCATAGGCCGTGATATCGAACCAGTAGTACTGGCCCTCAACCTGTTCGAACGGGGTATCTAAGTCATACTCATAAAGATACACTGTGTGTCCCGTAGCTTGTATCATTCCGGTATCTACCTCGGTAAGCGAGCTAAACGGAACATCGGCTCCCCAGACTTCCGGTCCGGGCAGGCATAGGCATGGGTCCTGTGCATTAGGTTCGTGGATGCTGAGGTGGAAGTGGTCGATGCCGCTTCCACGGTTTTCATAGCTGCCCCACCAATGCAGGTCCGTTACCTCGCCGCCTTCACAATGCCAGTCGTCTGCTAAGGTAATCCAGGAATAGTAACCATCGCTGCCCGAGTCGTGACAGTGCAGACCCGACCAGTTGGGGTCGGGCAGTTGCTCCCACTTTTTCAGTTTTTCAGAGGCTGTGGCCATCGATGGCTCATCTTCGTAGTGCGACCAGTGGCGGATGCCCGTATATAGCTGCTCCCACTTGATGTAATTCGGGTCGGTGTTAAGCTCAAACGATACGTCGAAACTTTCTCCCTGGTATTTAATCGGTGTGATTTGGTTGGTACACGGGTCAACAACTGTCCCTAACGTTGTATTCACATCGACAACCAATGTTACAGCGTCGTCCATCCAGTGCCATGGTCGGGTTTTCCAGCCCCAATGGTACGAGCAAACCGAATTTAGGTCGAGAGCTTCTATGCTAATCCAGAAGGTATCATCCTGAGTTTTGTCGTTGAAATCGTTTTGCCAAAAGACCTCGTTTGGTTCCAAATCAACATAGTACTGGAAGCACGTCTCGTCGGAGTCTTGGGGTCTTGGGGAATTGTCGATACCGGCCTTTTCGACTTGGACCCTCTGCTCTGGAAATCTGATTTCCTGAAGCATCTTCTTCGGCCGGCTGTACGGGACATTCGTATCAGCAGCGGCATTACTCCAGAATCGGATACGCCATTCTTCAGTCCCTGATGATGGCGATTGTGGTGGTTCATTTCCGTCCCAGCCGATGTGGGAGCCCCACCAGTGGATGCTTGTTACGGGCATATTGCCGAGGCAGCGGAAGTCATCTGCAACGATTGTCCAGCTTGCGTGTGGGGACGGCGGATACATCAGCAAGGACATTTCATCCCAGCCGCAATACCTCGGTTCATATGAGTTCGGGTCAATTTCAATGGGCGGCTGCGACCATTTCGTATGTGATGCTAATGGTTTGGCGAAGTTCGGCCCGTCAATCACAAACGCAAGGTCCAGCGAATCCTGCGTCAGTGGGTCACGCAACTCGAGCCAGTTGTTGCTTTTATAGTAGACCGCATCGTCGCGGAAGTGTGGGCTGCCCGACTCCTTCCAGCCTATTGTTCCAGCGCCCCCCATGTCAATCATCAGCCAATAGACTTCGCCTTCTTGCTGAATGAATGGATTGTTGATGTCGGTGATATTGACCTGAGCCCACTTGGTATGGTCATTCTGGTTCCATTCGGAGTGGTAAGGGTCAAACCATCCCTGTAAATCATCGTTCATATCGCGGACCGTGAAGTCGCCGGGGTAGAAATCTTGCTCCCACAGCAACTGATTCGGCTCTGACCAGCCGCTTGGTCCACACGGGTCGTCCGACCAGATGCGGACTGCGAAACCACTGATTGGCTGGACATTATTCGCCTTCCACGAGACCCAGAAGTGAATATCGCTTACCGGGCCGGTTCTCGAACACTGCCAATCGTCAGCCAGCCATATCGACCCTTCTGAAAACACAGCTACATCCCAGCCGCCTTGTTTCGGCAACTGCGGGTAGTGCATCTTGTTCGGGTCACCCTCGTCCCAGTCACCGAATGCTATACCTGCAACACCAAACAATAACATAACTGCAGAAAGCAACAACAACTCCGGTTTCTTCCTTTCCATGACAGTTCCTCCTTTCCAATTAAGATTAAGTACATTTGGGGTATCTTCCGCTTTCGAGGTGGTAACGAATCGTGGGCGCGTGAAAAAGCTCCACGGAATTACCCTCATCATTTATGTTCCTTCCTGACGGGGTAATTAGACCATTAACGCAGAAAAGTCAAGGTAATTTCGGGACAATTCCTGTTTTCAAATGGATGATTTTAGGAAATCTGCTGTAACCTTCTTCAAAAAGGAGGGTTATGAATCAAAGCCTACCTCGGTTTTTTGTCGTTATAAGTTTTTTGGGGGTCGTAGCTCTTTTTTGCGACAAATCGCAGTTTTCGGGGATTGTCTGTCTCGACGGCGCGATAAAAGCACGATTGATACCCGACGTGGCACTGGCCGGCATCAACACTGACCTTCAGAACAATACAGTCCTGGTCGCAGTCAACGAGTATCTGCTCGACCTTCTGGATGTGGCCGGATTGTTCCCCTTTCTTCCACAGCTTCTTGCGCGACCGGCTGTAATATGTTGCAAAGCCCGTTTCGATGGTCTGTTTAAGCGACTCTTCATTCATATAGGCAACCATCAGGATTTCATTGGTCTTTGCATCCTGGGCTATTGCAGCGAGCAGGCCGTTGGCGTCGAACCTCGGTGTGAAATCTTCACCTTCTTCGATTGTCTTTTTGTCCGCCGCCAACTGTTTGTCTCCGTATATAAACCTTAATTTCCTTTGCCAAAAGGCAATCTAACCGCTATTATCCGTGAAAACAAGTATTTTTGTTTTGGGCGACGCCAGTTGGCTAAATCGAAAAAATTCAAATATGTCTCTTACATATTACGTTTCGCTGTGGCCGGCGCAGCGTTGTATTGGGCATTTCATAAAGTAGATCTGCGCGAAGTCAGTGAAAAGCTTTTCACCTTGAATGTTTGGGTAGTTCTTTTAGCTTTAGGGGCATGGCTTGCGAGTCAATTTATTTTCGTATCGAGATGGCTTTTACTATTGCGTGTTCAATCCATAAAGATCAGCTACTGGGCAGCGTTTCGTTTACATTTTCTTGGTATATTTTATAACAACTGCCTTCCCAGTGCTGTCGGGGGTGACTTTGTCCGGGCAGGATACGCGACTGCTCACACAGATAAGAAAGTTGAAGCAGTGTTAAGCGTATTTGTTGACCGTTTCGTTGGCATAACCAGTATGATATTAATGGCCGCTGCCTGTTATTGGCTTATACCCGTCGAAGGACAAAGGCTGACGGTCTCCGGGCAAAACGGCGGTGAGCCAAGCTTAGTTGGCAAAATAAGCGGGTATTGGTGGATCTTTGCGATAATTGCGGGGGTGATTTTATTCGTATTCCTGTGCTTTTTGGTTAATCCTAAAACAAGAGCATTGCTTGGAAAGGGGTTTGCTTTTGTTCTGCAAAGCGGTGCGGCAATACTGAAAAAATCCCATAAAGCCATGATTATCTACTGGAATCATAAGATGGCCTTTATCCTGGCCTATTTTCTTTCTTTTCTCTGCCAGGGTGTTCTTATAGCGGGGATGCTGTTAATAGGTAAAAATCTTGGGATAGAGTGTCCGGCTAAGTACTATTTTGTATTTTTCCCGGTAGCCTGGATGATTGGGGCTGTGCCGGTAAGTGTCGGGGGTTTAGGGATTTGGGAAAACGTTTTGATAGGGTTTTTCGTGGCAGTTGGAACGCAGGAAGATATAGCAGGTCGTGCTTCTGCTCTGGCTCTATTTCACCGTGCTTTATGGCTCTTCGGCTCACTACCGGGGGTTGTTATACATTTGGCCGGAGCACATTTGCCAAAAGACTTTTCTATTGACGACAACTCCACTTTTCGTTAAGGTGTTATGTTCTGGTTAAGGGCTCGGTTTTTGCGCCAAGAAAGCGATTTTGGGCCTAAAAACAGCGTTTTTTCAAACATTTACAGCAAAGGAATGTTGTTAAAGATATGCGCCTGACAAGTCGTTTCAAAAGCTACTTTCTGCGTGGTCTGGCGGTACTGTTGCCGACCATTCTGACCATATGGATATTCATCTGGGGCTATAATTTCATCCAGAATAATATCAGTGTCCACATCAATTGGGCTCTTGTCTGGCTGACGATGAAGCTCAAGGGCATGGACTGGAACAATGAAGCCGCAAGACAGGTCTGGGAAGGATTTTGGGTCGACGGCTGGGGCTCAATCGCTGGTTTTATCATCGCGCTTATTGTCGTCGTCATCGTCGGAGTGATATTGGCCAGCGTTGTCGGAAGGGGCCTGTGGCGGTACGTCGAGAAACTAATTATGAACGCACCATTCCTGCGGCGCGTATACCCCTACATTAAACAGATTACGGACTTTCTGCTCGTGCAGAACAGCAAGGAGCAGTTGTTTTTGAGGGTTGTCGGCGTGGAGTACCCCAGAAAAGGTATATGGGCGATTGGCATGGTCACCGGCGAGGGCCTGCCGAGGCTCGTCAAAAATTTCAGGAAAGAGTACCTGACCGTTTTAATACCGACCTCGCCCACGCCATTCACCGGTTTTGTGATAATGGTTCCAAAGAAAGAGACTATAGAGCTGGACATAACCGTCGAAGAGGCCCTGAGGTTTACGATTAGCGCAGGCGTAATAACGCCTTCGACAAAGCTTAGCGACATTGAAAAGTATAATCCGGGAATGCTTGAGGAGGCCAGGGACGGTCACAACGGTGAACAGGCCGGAAAACAGGACTCTTCGGTCGATTAGAAAACTTTTTCGTTTAAGGAGATTCGTCTTGATTTTTACAATCACGGGTAAACATGTGGAAATAACCGAACCGCTCAGGGCACATGCGCAGGAAAAGACCTCCAAGCTGCCGAAGTTTTACAGTAGTATCAATCAGGTTGAGGTTATTATCGACGGCAGCAACGGCGGTAAAACAAGCGTAGAGATAATAGCACGCGGCGAGCACAGTAATGTGTTTGTCGTTACAGAATCGGGCGAAGATGCGTATGCATGTATAGATTTGGCGGTGCATAAGCTCGAAAGACAGCTCAGGAGAAAGAAAGAAAAGCAGCGAGACAACAAACACCTCGGACCCCCACAGTAAGCGTAAAATGAAACCATACGCTCGAAATGTCGGTACGAGTACGCACCGTGACGATTTTACCGGGGAAAATGGAATGAACTTAGCTGATTTCGTTTGTTTTGAGGCTTCTGTTTGTAAGCTAAAAGTTGCCGAACGCAACGCTGTTATAGCTGAACTCGTGGATGCTTTGCATAAGGCAGGACGGCTTGGCAAAGACGATAAAGACAAGATAACACGCGCTATCATACGCAGAGAAAATGAGGCGAGCACCGGTCTGGGCAAAGCAGTGGCGGTGCCCCATGTCAAGCATGCCGCGGTGAAAAGGCCTGTTGCGGCTGTTGGACTTAGCAGCGAGGGGATAAACTTCAAGGCCCTGGATGAACAGCCGGTTTATTCGGTAATATTATTAATCAGCCCGGCGGATGACCCGGAAAGTCACCTAAAGGCGATGGAGTGCGTGTTTGGGCATCTGCAAAAGGAGAAGTTCCGCAGCTTTCTTCGACAGGCCGGTACTAATGCGGAAATTGAAGATTTGCTCCGCGAAGCTGACGAGAATCCGGAATTGTAATCGGACTTCGGCCGGTTAAGCCGAACCGTTATGGTCGATAATGAGTTTTACTAAGGGCTAAAACCTAAATGCAGCCTGAGGACCAGACATTGGACCAGGTGGTTTTTGAAATAGAAATCCAGATAAGCAACGCCGACGGCCTGCATATGCGGCCGGCCATGCAGTTTGTTGACCTCGCCAGCAAATTCGACTGTGAAATTACCGTCAGCAACGACCAGGCCAGTGTTGACGGCAAGAGTATCATGGAGATGAGCATGCTGGCTGCGACGTGCGGGACAAAGCTTAAGGTCAGGGCCGAAGGCGCCGATGCCGCCGAGGCGGTAGAGGCGATTCGCGAACTGGTTGAGGTGAAGAAGTTTGACGAGCCCGCGCCGCCGGAGAAGAAGTAGAATCAAAACGGTTCTGAAAAATCTGTTATGGAAATAAAAAAGGGCATAGCGGTATCACCGGGAATCAGCATCGGCAAGTGTCTGGTTATAGATGCTGAGGACTATCGTATTCCGCGGCGTTCGATAAAAGCATCACAGCGGATGATGGAGGTCCAGCGGGCTCGTAATGCCTTCCTCGCCGCAATTGAAGAGCTCATGGCCCTGGAGTCTCAGCAGGACCAGGTCGAGCAGAGCAAAATCAAGGATATATTTGCGGTACACCTGCGGTTCCTTCGCGATAGAAGCCTGCGTAAACGCGTCACCGACATGATTCACACCGAGTCGGTCACGGCTGAGTTTGCGGTTTCAGCCGCACTTCGTGAGATAGCCTTGCATTTTACCCGCGTTAAAGATGCATACATCAGCGAGAGAGCCGCTGATATTTATGATATTGAAAGGCGCTTGCTGCGACAGCTGCTCGGCAGTAAACGTGAAGACATCGAACATCTGACCGAAGAGGTTGTTGTCGTCGCACGTCAGATCAGTCCGACACAAACGGCAGGTTTCAACCGTGACTTCGTTAAGGGTATTGCCTCCGACGCCGGAGGCAGAACCGGTCATGCCGCTATTGTCGCAAGGAGCCTCGGTATTCCCGCTGTCGTCGGACTCGAGGATTTTACCGAAGCTGTTAACGGCGGCGACACGGTTATCATCGACGGCAATCGCGGTATCGTCATAGCCAAACCCGATGAAGCTACCATCGCAGAGTATGAAAACTACTCGAATGAGTTTCTCCAGATGGAGCAGAGGCTCGACGCGATTCGGGAAAAGCCCGCTGTTACCCGCGATGGGGTGCATATTGTGATGCTTGGCAATATCGAATTTCCGGATGAGGCTGAACTTGTTCTCGAAAAGGGCGGCGAAGGAATCGGGCTTTACAGGACAGAGTTTTTGTACCTCGGCTCCGAGCAGGAGCCTACCGAGCAGGACCATTACGAGGCGTACGCCGAGACAATTAAAGTATTTAAAGAACGGCCGGTGATAATAAGAACGATGGACCTCGGCGCGGATAAGTACACTCAGGACAAGCGGTTCGTACGCGAGCCGAATCCGTTCCTGGGACTGCGCTCCATTCGCTTTTGTCTGCGCAATCTTACCCTGTTCAAAACTCAGTTGCGGGCGATTCTCAGGGCTTCGGTGCTGGGTAGTGTAAAGGTTATGTTCCCGCTGATAAGCAATGTCCAGGAGTTGATGCAGGCCAAGTTGATACTTCGTGATGTTATGGAGGACCTCGATGACGTATCTATTGCCTATAATCGGGATATTGACGTTGGCATTATGATTGAAACGCCTTCCGCGGCCCTGACCGCGGCGACTCTGGCGAGGGATGTGAATTTCTTCAGCATCGGCACCAATGACCTGACGCAGTATACCCTGGCAGTGGACAGGGGCAATGAGATGGTCTCGACACTCTATTCGCCGGTGGACCCGGCGGTGTTAAGGCTGATACGGACGGTAATTCAGGATGCACACAAAGAACAGATAGACCTGAGTGTTTGCGGAGAGGTCGCCTCGGAGCCCGAGTATGTGATGCTGATGCTCGGTATGGGCGTACGAAAACTTTCTCTGGCGCCGCCGATGATTCCTGAAATCAAGCAGATTATACGCTCGGTGACTATGGAAGACTGCAATGCCGTTGCAAGAAGAGCGCTGGGCATGAATTCGGAACGGCAGATTGCGACCTATCTGCGAAACGCAGCGCGGGAAGTCCTTCCCGAAGCTTTTTGAAAACTTGTCGATTACGAAGGAGGAACTTTATAGATACTTGCGACAAGCTAATCCTGTTTGTGCTGAAGTTCAGGGTATTCGATAATCTGCGATTTCTGTCTCACGCCGAAACATTGAGAGTATTCCAGCGGGCCTGCGTCAGGGCCGGTCTTGACGTTGCTTACAGCAGCGGATATAACCCGCGGGCCAGAATGTCCCTGCCGCTGCCAAAGAGCGTCGGACTCGCCTGCGAAGATGAGATTTGTTGCCTGAAGCTGAATTGTGCCGAGCGACTGTTGAATGCTGACAACCTCAAAGACAGACTCAACGGCCGGATGCCTGACGGCATCGAACTGCTCAGCGCAGAATCACTCCGACAGCCCGCCTCTTTCCAAAGTGGTACAGCCGTTTACGAGTTTTCGGTAAGTCCCCGGCACTGCGGTGAACAATTGAAAGAGCGGGTTTGTCAATTGCTGGCAAGCGACAGCCTGAAATTGCAGCGGCGATTGGATGCTCAGGGCAGAACAAAGACGGTTGACGTAAGAGGATACCTGGAATCTATCGAAGTGCAGGGGCAAAAAGTGATTGTAAAGTCCGCCTTCGGCCCGCAAGGCTCGATAAGAATTGAAGAAATTCTCAGCTTACTGCAGCTTGACGCAGGTGCTCTTGCCGGCCCGGTAACAAGAACAAAAGTATTATGGAATAATATGTTGAATGCGCAAAATTGAGATTTTTTGATTTTGTGGTCATTCGTCCCGGCGCGCCGGGATTCATGGTTTAAATACAATCAAATAAGGCGAATATATGGCAAGAGAAATGCTTATCAATGTGGCTGAAAGTGAAGAATGTCGTGTTGCTGTGGTCGAAAACGGCTCGCTCGAAGAGTTGTACATGCAGCGGGCAAGTCTCGGCAGTCACGTCGGAAACATATACAAAGGCAAAGTAGTGAACATTGAATCCGGCATCCAAGCCGCATTTGTTGATTTCGGTATCGGCAGAAACGGATTCCTGCACATAAGCGACCTGCATCCGCGTCACTTCGGCCAGTCCGAACCTGAAAATACCGAGGTAATCGGACGGCGAAAAGCACTTAGGGACCGAATACCGATTCAGAGGTGTCTGAAAAAGGGCACTGAGCTGGTTGTCCAGGTTACAAAAGAGGGCATCAACACTAAAGGGCCCACCCTTACGACATACGTCTCGCTGCCGGGTAAGTACCTGGTAATGATGCCCTGGATGCGCAAGCACGGCGTCTCGCATAAGATTGAGGATGAGGACGAGCGCAAACGCTTGCGAGAATTACTGGACCAGTGCAATCCGCCTAAAGGTCACGGCTTTATTATCCGAACCGCCGGCCAGGGCTGCTCCAAGCGCGATATACAAAACGACCTGAGGTACCTGCGGCGGTTATGGACGGTAATCGAAAAGCGAATCAGGCAGGAAAAAGCGCCTCGAGACCTTTATCGTGAGTCCGACCTTGTGATTCGAACCTTGCGGGACACATTCACAAGCAAGATAGACGCAGTTATCTGCGATTCGGAACCTGTCGCACGCAAGATTATGGATTTTTTCTCAATCGCTATGCCGAGACTCAAAAACCGCGCCGTCTTCTACAATGAAAAAGTCCCGCTCTTCCACAAATACGGTATTGAAGACGAGATTACAAAAATTCAGTCACGGACCGTTCCCCTCAGAGACGGCGGGTCGATTATTATTGAGCAGACCGAAGCACTGGTGGCAATCGACGTCAACAGCGGAAAATACCGCAAGCAGCACAGCGCCGAAGAGACTGCCTATAAAACAAATCTACAGGCGGCCGAGGAGATAGCCCGCCAGCTGCGTCTGCGCGACCTCGGCGGATTGATAATATGTGATTTCATAGACATGCGCAGCGAAAAACATCGCCGAGCCGTTGAAAAGGTCTTCAGACAGGCCGTCAGGGCCGACCGCGCAAGGTCCAGAATTCTCAAAATCAGCAGGTTCGGAATCGTCGAAATGACCCGCCAGCGAATGCGACCGTCACTGCAGTCGAGCACTTATCTGGCTTGTCCGCAGTGCGCGGGCAGCGGATTTGTCAAAAGTCATGAATCTGTCGCAATTGAGGTAATCAGACTGCTTAATCTGGCCGCTTCAAAGAAGCAAATCAATCACATTGAGCTGAAAGTCTCCCCGCAGGTGGCTGACCATTTGCAGAACGAAAAACGAGCCTCGATTACGCAAATCGAACAGGCCAGCGAAAAGAAGATTGTAATACACGCCGACCAGAGCTATACAAGCGATAAACATGAATTTATCTGTTACAACGAGCGCGGCAGTGTGGTCGCGCTCTGAGATATGAGGTTGCCGATGAGTGATTCGGGTACTGTTAATTTCGATGTAGATTACGCCCGGCGGGTCATCGATTCCGAAGCCGACGCAGTCAAGACAATGGCTGGCATTGTGGATGACTCTTTCGTCAGGGCGCTTGAAATGCTCTACGGTTGCAGCGGTTCTGTGATAGTAAGCGGCATCGGCAAGGCCGGCATAATCGGCCAAAAAATTAGCGCGACTCTGGCCTCGACCGGCACACCAAGCCACTTTCTCCATCCTGCCGAAGCCGTGCACGGCGACCTCGGCAGACTACGCCAGAATGACATCGTCCTCGTGCTCAGCTACGGCGGCCAGACCGATGAAATTGTCCGGTTGATAAACCTCGTAAAGCAGCGGCAGATAAAGCTTATTGCAATAACCGGCGAAGATGACTCCACACTGGCCAAGTACAGCGATGTCGTACTTTGCATGGGCAGACAGTCCGAGGCCTGCCCGCTGGGTGTCGCGCCGAGCGTTTCGACAACCTGTATGCTCGCCCTCGGAGATGCCCTGGCCCTGACGTTGATGAAGGCTCGAAATTTCAGCGTCGAGGACTATGTGAGGTTTCATCCGGGCGGCTCACTCGGAACAGGCCTGATGACGGTCGAGCAGTCGATGATGTTCAGGCACGGAGAAAAACTCGCGCTCGCACGCTCCACCGATACGATTCAACAAATGCTGGATAGTACGAAAGACATAAAACGCCACGGTGCCGTGATGATAGTTGACGACAGGGGCAGACTCAGCGGCATTATCACTGACGCCGATTTGCGACGACTTCTCGCTCAGTACGGCCCTTCCGTCCTCGAACAAAGAACCGGCGACGTTATGACCCCCAATTGCAAACGAATCAGGGCTGATGCACTTGCCGCAGAGGCCACTGCAATCTTCCATAAATTCAGAATTGACGAGCTGCCGGTTGTTGACGCCGACGACCGACCGGTTGGTCTTATAGATGTTCAGGACATTTTGACGATAAAGGTGGTAGGGTGATTTCAGGGGTGTTTTTTTAATGACAGCCGGTAAAAAGGCAGACTTCTCAGCTATAAAGATGCTGGTCCTTGACGTTGACGGCGTATTGACCGACGGCAGTCTGGTTCTGCACGACGACGGCACGGAAAGCAAGGTCTTCAATACGCTCGACGGACACGGCCTGAGAATGTGGCGACGGGCCGGGTTAAAAGTGGCTTTTCTCAGCGGCAGGCCTTCAGAACCGACAAATCGAAGGGCCGAGCAACTTGGTGTGGACTATTGCTTTACTGATTGTTACGATAAGCTTCCGAAACTGAAAGAAATTCTTGGCTGCGAAAATCTGTCAGCAGACAATATCGCTTATATCGGCGATGACCTGCCGGATTTACCGGCCATTAGATTCGTTGGATTTGGCGCAGCCGTAGCCAATGCCGCCGACGAAGTCAAGTCGCACGCCGACTATGTAACAACCAGACCCGGCGGAAGCGGCGCCGTGCGTGAAGTAATCGAATACATATTGAAACAAAGCGGCAGGTGGCAGCAGCTTATGGACAGATACCTGCAGCAACAGTAATGGAACTGTCCCAAATACTCTTTTGCGTCTTTGGGGCCGAATGGATTCACTATGCAGTATAATTGGCGCAAACTCAAAGTGGCATTTTGGTCGGTAATGGTCGTTCTTGCAGTTTACCTGCTCTACGGAAGCCTGTTCAAAACCCCTAAGATAGAGATGAGTCAGGGGCCGCAGTCCGCCGTTGATGTCAACCAGGCACAGTTAACCGAAGAGGCCGCGCAGGTCGGCCCGGTCAGTATCGGTACACTCCAGACCGCCAGGTTCAGCACATTAGACCCGAAAACAAAACAGGTCCAGCGCGAATTCGGATTCGAAAAGCTTCTTCATGAGGAAGGCAATCAATGGGAAATAGAAAAGCCTTACATGAATATCTTCAGGCCCGACCTGACATGTTACATCACAGCCGCAACCGGTTTCGTTGTCCTCGAGTCGGATGTCAGTCCGCCTAATCCAACCGACGCGACTTTGACCAGCAATGTCGTTGCACATATTGTCCCCACGCCCGGCAGTGACGTCGTCGAAGGCTTCATCTATCTCGACGACCTGACCTTTATCAGCGGTGAAAGCAGGTTCTTCACACAAGGCCCCGTAACGTTCGTTTCCGACCAGGCCCAGATGCAGGGCAAAGGGCTGGAGATAATTTACGACGACCAGAACAAACGACTGGCCCTTCTGCGAATCGAGAAGCTGGAACATCTGCAGTTCAAAGTTCCCAGAGGCTACTCACTGACCCAGGCTGACTCTCAGCCGGATACTTCGGCCGCCGGTGGACCGGCCGAGACCCACGCCGCTGCGAACCTCGAAAGCTATAGATGTGTATTCAGTGGTAACGTAGTGATAGACGCCGGTCAGCAGTTCATCGCCGCCGACCAAATCAGCATCAGCGATATAATATGGTCTGACAGAAAATCAGACCGAACCCCGAAAAGTCCCGGCGATACCACGGACGCTGCACAAACCCCGACTCAGGCCGACCAGACCCCGCCGCAGGATATTATCGAAGTGTCCGTCAGTTGCGATAAGGGTATTGCGGTCGTGCCGACCGATGCTTTGGATACCCTGAAAAAAATCAACGGATTCCTGACCGACTCCGGCAGCGCCGCCGCGATGCAGGCCGTTGAAGATGAGCCGGGACGCACTACTTTCGCCGCCGGAAAAATCGATTACAGTCTCGCTACATCCGATGCAGTCGCACCGGGTTATTCCAGGCTTACGCTCTATGTAAAGGATGTTATAGACTCGGCCGAAAGCGAATCGGCCATCCCGCTGGTGGTTACCTCTAATAAGATGGCTAAGTTCTCGCCTAAATCCAATCAGATAATCTTTGAAGGTGACTGTGTTTGTCGTATGGTCCGCTCCGAGATGGATATAATGCAGGAGTACACTCTGGCTGCGCCAAAACTCGTTGTGGATTTACAGGGCGAGGAAATGTCCGAAAAAGGCGCACTCGCCGACATTGGACGAATCACCGCCCTCAGCGAAGACGGTGCAACCTCCAGGCTTTCGAGTGTTAAAAAGGACGGCGACAAGTTCCTCGGCGGTATAGAGTTGAAGTGTCCGCGGTTTGAGTATGACGCCCACGAGCAGATGTTTGTCGCAACCGGACCGGGTGTCATCAAAGCGGACAATTCCAGAATACCTCAGCCGTCAAGGGACGTCGGACGCTTCAGCCTGCAAAAACCCTGCTATGCCATCGTGCGAAATTTCGAAAAGCTCCGCTATTATCTTCAGACCGAGCGTATCGTCGCCGATAACGCACGGGAGCGCATCTATATTGATTATTTCCCGATTACCGACGACCAGCCGCAGCAGGTTACTATGACAGCAGGCCATATCCAGGCCGACCTCGTGGAGACATCCAGCGGCAGGTACAGGCTTTGGTCGCTGCTTGCAAAGGACGGCATAAGTTTCCAGGACAGGGACAAAATCTTCGAAGCAAGTGAATTATTCTACGACGACCAGCGCGACGTGGTCTGGGCCAAAGGCAGCGACGCGATGCCCGCATACTTCAACGGCATAATGTTCGACGGAATCGAATACGACCTGACGACCGAAGAAGTCAGAAAGGTCGAAATCCGAGGCCCCGGCTTCTTCAATATCAGCCAATAAACTACCTGTCTTTTGTCATTCCATCGCAAGCTGACAATCTCAGCGGTTGTTCATTAGGCTGGCTGTTGTAAAAAATCATCGCCGCAGGCGATTCCACAGGTTTGCATTTTTACTTTTAACTTTTTACTTTTCTTTCTCTCATCCTGCTATCAGCAGCGCAACGTAGGGAACGACATTGAACATCAGCCAGAGCATCTTATACAGTCCGATGAAGCAGTAAATCATAATATTGAACGCATCTCTGGAAATCCCGAACAGCCTGCTGTGTATTGCGTACACCCAGCCGCGGGCGAAGATGAGCATCACGGATGAGATAAGCAGCATCCCGCCGTTAATAATCGAGCACCACAATAAGAAACTTTTTAAAATTGAAATATCCATAACGTCTCTCCTTTTTCTGCCACTCAACATAATATACAACACAATCTGAGTAGAAAATAACCTCCCAAAATCCAAATGTCAACATACAATCAGCGTATAGCGTTTGGAATTTCGGTCATTAGTGCTTCGAATTTGTTTAGGATTTAGTGTTTAGAATTTCGAATTTTTTCTCTGTGATCTCTGTGCCCTCTGTGGCTAAATATTTTTTCAGTCCCAAAGGTTTTGCAAGCCTTCTACC
Source organism: uncultured Pirellulales bacterium (assembly GCA_964518825.1). Classification (GTDB taxonomy): domain Bacteria; phylum Planctomycetota; class Phycisphaerae; order Sedimentisphaerales; family Anaerobacaceae; genus JBBABK01. The sequence continues at coordinate 1,619 of CAZFHM010000031.1, read as the reverse complement.
GTTAATTCTGAAAGATTGCTCACAATTATCTCAGCAAGACCAACCTCATCTGCGGCATAAGAATTCGTGACCGCTACCGTGTGCATCCCCGCCGCCACGGCCGCTTCTAATCCCCATCGCGAATCTTCCACAACGACGCATTCGTTTGCCTTAATCGGCCCATTACTTCTTTGATTGAGTTTTTTCAGCGTAAGTAAAAATCCGTCCGGTGCAGGCTTGCCTTTTGCCACCTGCTCAGCCGACACGATTACTTCGAAAAATGACCGCAGCTTCGCCTTATCCAGTATCAGTTCAATTTCAGTTAATAAAGCGCCGGAGCAAATCGCCATTGTGATATTGTTCTGCTCGAGCAGATTCAAAAATTCACTTACCCCGTCGATAATCGGCGCGGTCTTTGCCGTTTCTTCGAAGATGTCCGTCTTCTTTTTTGCAACGGCCTCAATCTGCGACTCTTCTATTTTGAGTGTTCCCTGGTCGACAAGCGCCCTTAAAAGGTCTCTGTCGGTCAGGCCGAGGTATTCTTCGAAGTACTGCTGTTTGGAAATCCGGACCTGGTATGGTTTGAGCGCCTGATTAAAAGCGGCGAAATGGGTCATTTCGGAATCGGCAATCACTCCGTCGAAATCGAATATCACCGCTCGCAGCATAGTGTTGCCCCTACTGCTCCGCCGGTACCGGCCCGATGAGCTCGGCGAACTGGCTGAATGTTGAAGTGTCACCGGCACGTATTATCTCCGCTCGCTCTTTAATCTTCGCCGCGTTCCTGGTGATATACCGCCGCGCAACCTTATTTTTTCGCTCCTTCATACTCGTCGTACCGCCCGTCTCTTTCCCGCCGTCCGCATATACGGGAATGTTCATTTCGACTTTCGTGCTTCCCTGTCCGCAAAACAGATACCCGATGATAAGCTCCATGGCGATATCGACCAGAGGCCGACCGTACAGGTCCATGTACTCGTTGCCCTTTTCTTTTACAAACGCGATGCACTTTTTCATAACCTCGGTACCTTCTTTAAGCAGCTCAATCAACTCGGCCAGCTCAGGGTCAAATTTTTGCCGGGCAAGTTCGTCCAGCAGTTTTTCCGCCGTTCCGCTGCACACGCCTCGTACCGCAGCCACAACCTGCAATTGCGTCGTGCCTTCGTATATTGTCGTTATGCGGGCGTCGCGTGCATGCCGCTCGACCGCGTAATCGCGCATATATCCGCTGCCGCCGAGCACCTGGATGGAATCATAAGTTACGTCAATACTCATTTCCGAGCAGTAGTACTTGCTCATCGGCGTAAGCATATCGGCGAAGCGCTTATGTTTTCTCACGTTGCTTTTCAGCTCCTTCACCTTGTCTTTATCGTCTGGCCGGTTATTCTCAAGCTGCCTGTCATAAGACAGTGCTATATCGACAATTCGCGAAGTCTCATACAACAGCGTCCGTCCAGCCTCGATTTTTATCTTCATATCAATCAGCATATCGCGCACAGCTGGCAGCCTTTCGATAGCCAGGCCGAACTGCTTCCTGGTCGAGGCGTAATCGCGTGCGACACGATAAGCCGCTTCGGCGATGCCGAGCGCCTGGCCCGCGATACCGATTCGCGCGCCGTTCATAAGGCTCATCACGTATT
>CAZFHM010000030.1:0-16567 GCA_964518825.1 uncultured Pirellulales bacterium | reverse complement strand
CGCTGCCATACGTCGAGGTCACCGTACCTGTCCGTGAAATCCCGTCTGAGGCGCGATATCTCACACACCAGGTCGCCGTTAAGGTCATCGGCACTGTACCCTGGTATACCGAAATAGCCCCGATACACCTGGTCGCGGGGCGGTTCCTCAGCAGCACTGACGAATACCGCGAACTTACCACCTGTGTCATCGACGAGCAGCTCGGACAACGGCTCTTCGGCTTTGAGGACCCAATCGGAATGCATGTCCGTATCTCCGAAAGTTTCTATCGTGTCGTCGGTATTGTCTCAGCCGGTTCCGGTGTCGCCGAAGATAAGAAAAATTCCGCCGAAGATTCCGCATCACGCAGCGGCGTTGCAGGCAATATCTATATTCCTCTCTCTGCCGCGAGGTCCCGCTTTTCCGATATGGTCGGCAATTTCGGAACTTCAGGCCGTTCTTTTGAAAAGGTCGAGCTGCATAAAATAATCGTCAAAGTCCCCTCGAACGACGAGGTGCTGCCCACCCACCAGGTGCTCGACACGCTGCTCAAACGTCTCCACGAAAAACAGGACTTTCGCATTATCGTCCCGCTCGAGCTTCTTCGCGAGGCCGAAAGAACAACGCGAATTTTCAGTATAGTCCTCGGCTCAATCGCTGCCATCTCTCTGCTGGTCGGCGGAATCGGAATTATGAACATTATGCTCGCCACCGTTTCCGAAAGGACCCGGGAAATCGGCATCCGCCGCGCCCTCGGCGCACGCAAGACTGACATAATCACCCAGTTCCTCGCCGAAACACTGCTGCTTACCTTTCTCGGCGGAATCATTGGAATTTGCCTCGGTTCATTCATCCCCTTCTTCGTCACCAAATTCGCAAACATGGCTACGGTTATTACCGGCGCCTCACTTATGCTGGCCTTCGGAATCAGCGGAATAATAGGCCTGACCTTTGGGCTGTATCCCGCCTGGCACGCCGCGAATATGAATCCAATCGAATCGCTCCGCCACGAATAATCTTTGCCGTCGTCTTATCGCTGTTGACGTAGCCCCTTCAACCAAATAGAATCTGGCCTGAGTTATCGAGTATCCAGTATCGAGTATCGAGTATGATTAACGTCAATGAAAACTTTTTAAAATTGCAGGCCGGCTATCTCTTCCCTGAAATCGGCAGACGCATCAGGGCCTTCGCCGCCGAAAATCCGAAAGCGGACATCATAAGGATGGGCATCGGCGACGTTACCCAGCCGCTCGCACCGGTCGTTATAGAAGCAATGCACAAGGCCGCCGACGAAATGGCCCACATCGAAACCTTCAGGGGCTACGACGACAGCGGAATCGGCTATGAATTTCTCAGGCAGGCCATTCTCGAAAATGATTACAAAGCTCGCGGCGTTGCCCTCGACCTCGACGAGATTTTCGTTAGTGACGGCGCTAAATGCGATATCGCCAATATGCAGGAAATCTTCGGCATCGATAATATCGTTGCCGTGACCGACCCGGTCTATCCCGTTTACGTTGATACCAACGTAATGGCAGGGCGTACCGGACCCGCGACGCGGCAGGGCGGGTACGAGAGAATTGTCTATATGCCCTGCACGGCCGAGAACGATTTTGTCCCTGAATTACCGGATGAATCGGTCGATATGATTTACCTGTGCTATCCCAATAATCCGACCGGCGCAGTGGCAACTATAGAGCAGTTAAAGCTGTGGGTCGATTACGCCAGTGAAAATAAAGCCGTCATACTTTACGACTCAGCTTATGAAACCTATATCAGCGACCCGCAGATTCCTCACAGCATCTACGAGATAGACGGCGCAAAAGAAGTCGCCGTCGAATTCCGCAGCTTCTCGAAAACCGCGGGCTTCACCGGTGTCAGATGCGCATATTCAATCGTACCCAAAGCCCTCAAGGCTTACAAGTCAGATGGCTCAGCCGTTGACGTTCGCCCGCTCTGGGCCCGCCGCCACTGCACCAAGTTCAACGGCGTTTCGTATATCACGCAGCGGGCCGCCGAGGCCGTGTACAGCCCACAGGGCACAGAGCAGGTCCGCAGCACGATAAAAATCTATATGGAAAATGCAGCCAGAATCCGTGAAGGACTCATAAGGCTTGGCTATATCGTCTATGGCGGCATTAACGCGCCGTACATCTGGCTCAAAACACCGGATGGCATGAGCTCATGGGACTTCTTCGACCACCTGCTCAACCAGGCCAATATAGTCGGTACGCCCGGCTCCGGCTTCGGCGCTGCAGGTGAAGGATATTTCAGACTCACAGCTTTCGCTCTGCCGGAAAACGTTAAAAGAGCAATGGAACGCTTCGCTGATATCTAATCTGTCAAATGTCACCGCCAGTCACTGCATATATCGGCCTTGGAACAAATCTCGGCGACAGACACCGAAATATCAAACGGGCTCAGCAGGCACTTGGCGAACTTCCGCATACCGAACTGATTGCGGTTTCAGCGACAACAGAAACCGAACCATTAGGGCCGGCCAATCAGCCGAAATTCCTCAACGCCGTCGCCGAAATCCGAACCGAACTTTCTCCCGACGACCTCTTTTCTAAAATGCTCGAAATAGAAACTTCGCTCGGCAGAAAGAAAACTGAAAAATGGGGCCCGCGAACTATCGACCTCGACCTGCTCCTGTACGGCGAGGAAATTATTAATAGTGAAAATTTAACCGTCCCGCACAGTCAGATGCACCTGCGCTCCTTTGTCCTCGAAGGTCTGTGCGAATTGAACCCCAATCTCGTACATCCCGTAATTGGGGTAACGGTTAGTGAATTGGCGGCTCGACTCAACGGCGGCGATTTTATTCTGGACCCGCAACAGCCTCAGCTTGTTTCAATCGCGGGACTCATCGGCGTCGGCAAAACAACGCTCGCTACCAGGCTATCCAAGCGACTTAATACGGAACTGCTGCTCGAACCATACGATACTAATCCGTTTTTGCCCAGGGTTTACGCAGGCCAACAAGAACTGGCACTGCACTCACAATTATACTTCCTGCTGAACCGTGTCGAGCAGCTGAACCCGACTAATTTTCTGCCTGCTCAGATGCTCTTTACCGATTATGTTTTTGAAAAGGACCTGATTTACGCAAGGCAGTCACTTGACGCCGACCAGCTTTCCATTTACGAAAAACTCTATCCGCCTTGTGCCGCAAATGTCACAAAGCCCGTCCTCGTGGTATATCTGCGGGACACCGCCGAAAACTGCCTCGACCGGATACATCATAGAAATCGACCCTATGAGCAGAAAATCGACACGCAGTTCTTATCTCAGCTTGATGCAGCCTATGAACAACTATTCGCGACGTGGACCGGCCGTCCCGTTATCAGAATATCGAAATCCGAATTTGACTGCACCCGCCCGGACGATATAGACTATTTAATAACACAAATTACCGCGTATTGCGCTTGTGAGACTGCCAACGAGTGACGATGGAAATTGCCAAAACAACCGAATTAACAAAAAAATTCGTCGCTGCCGCCCGCAGGCAGGACAAGACCGTCGGTCTTGTTCCCACGATGGGCGCTCTTCACATCGGCCACGTCTCACTTATCCAGACCGCGCGAAAACAAACCGACTTTGTCGTCATCAGTATTTTTGTAAACCCAACCCAGTTCGGCCCGTCTGAGGATTTCGACAAATACCCTCGCCCCTTCGATGACGACCTGCAAATCTGCCGAGAGCAGGGCGTTGACCTTGTCTTCTCACCTGACACAAACCAGATGTACCCGACGCAAAACATTACATGGGTCAACGTAGAAAAACTTACCGAAAGCCTGTGCGGCCGAACCCGGCAGGGTCATTTCCGCGGCGTCACCACAGTCTGCGCCAAGCTTTTTAATATCGTCCAGCCGGACGTTGCTTTTTTCGGACAGAAGGACGCCCAGCAGGCTGTCGTAATCAAACGAATGGTCGCCGACCTCAACATGCCGCTGAAAATCCGAATCTGCCCGACCGTTCGCGAATCTGACGGCCTGGCCGTCAGCAGCCGCAACAAATATCTCAGCGAATCCGAACGCAAAGATGCGATGTTGCTCTATAAATCTCTGCAGAAAGCAAAACAGCTTATACAGGCCGGCGTCACCGAGCCGGAAAAGATAATTGCAGAAACTAAAAAAATCCTGGCGCAATCAAGCCTCTTCGAACCCGAATATATAGAAATCGTCGACCCTGAGACGCTCGAACCTCTCGAACCAGTAACAGGCGCCGTTCTTATTGCTGTCGCGGCCCGCTGCGGCTCAGCCAGGCTCATTGACAACATTCTGATAGACACAGCCCGGGATTAGATTATAATACCTTTTGCCCGTTATGACTTTTTACTCCAGGAAAATAAGATGTTCGTAAAGCTGCTCAAAAGCAAGATGCACCGTGCCAAAGTCACCGCCGCCAAACTCGACTATCCCGGCAGTATCGAAATCGACCCCGAGCTCATGCAGGCCTGCAACCTGGTGCCCTATGAATCTGTATTGGTCGCCGACCTCAATAACGGAAACCGACTCGAAACTTACGTCGTCCCTTCCGAACCGGGCTCGAAAAACATCGTCATACTTGGCGCCGCCGCTCGCCTGATTAACCCCGGCGACCGTATTATTGTGCTCAATTTTGCCTACTACACACCCGAAGAGGCAAAAAAACACAAAGCAAAAGTAATCGTTCTCGACGAAAACAATAATATAATCGGATAGTTTTTTTAAAAAACGCCAATGCATCCTGAGTTGTTCCGAGTCCCGTTTACTGAGCTTACCGTCAAGACTTACGGCCTGATGATGGTCATAGGCTTCATGACCGCCGTCTGGATTATCCGCCGCCTCAGCCGAAAAATCACCCCCGACCCCCAGCTCATCACAAACGCCGCGCTTTATTCCCTCATCGCAGGCGTCGGCGGGGCACGCCTGTTTTACGTCATACATTATTGGGATAAATTCCAGAACGACCTGCTCTCGATATTTGCAATCTGGCAGGGAGGCCTCGAACTGCTCGGCGGCGTAATACTTGCCGTCATTGTAATCATCCTTTACCTTATCTATCACAAGCTGCCCATCCGCCAGTATCTCGATATCCTCGCCATCGGCCTGATGGCCGCGCTGATGCTTGGGCGTATCGGCTGTTTTTTTAACGGCTGCTGTTTCGGAAAACCAACTAATCTGCCCTGGGCCGTCCGGTTCCCTTATGGTTCTTATGCGTATACAAGTCAGGTTTTTGCAGACCCCGGCCGTAACCGCGCCGAACCGCTGCTGAAACTGCCCCCCGACTATTTCAGATACGAACTGTTCGAGGGTCTTTATGAGCTTGGACTAAAACCCTTCGACTTACTGACCCCCGAGCAGCAACAGGCCGTGACAAAAGGTCCGTATCGTTGCCTTGCGGTCCATCCCACGCAGCTATATTCGTCCTTAAATGCCGCTGTTATCTGCCTGCTGCTGTTTCTTTTCTGGAGACGCTCTCAGAACGCCCGCAAAGCAAAAAAACGGTCGTTTCTGACCGCCCCGGGCTGCACCTTCGCTATGATGTTCATCCTGTATGGTGCCACCCGCTTCGGCATCGAGTTTCTCCGCGGCGACAACCCTTTCGAGCTTAAAGGCATCCCGCTGACCATCTCACAGTACATCGGAATTGCCCTTATCATAATAGGCTTGCTCCAATTGGCCGCCTACACCGCCTACGCCCGAAAAAAACAGCCGGTACCCGAACCGCAGACGCCGCAAAACACCTGATACGCCCACTAATTTTTGTGTTTTGATTTTCATCTTGAACATCCCGCCCGATTAGCCGATATTATTAAATGGATTCCTGAAATCCGCACTTTTGATTTTTTATTCTTGATTTTTGAGCTTTTATCGTGGGCTTATACGACAGGGAATACACTCAGGAGAATTACCAGCCGTCCTACGGACGTTCTCACCGCCCGCCTATCAGTTTTGGTATGCCCAAAACGGTTACAGGGCGGCTGATACTCATAAACGCTGTGGTATTTTTCATCTCCTATATGATTCCGTCTGTTGACGTCTTTCTTGTCAAATGGTTCTCTGTCTACCCCGTTACATGGAAGATGACGGTTTTACAACCGTGGCGAATCATAACTTATCAGTTTCTCCACGGCAGTTTTCAGCACATCTTTTTTAATATGCTCGCCGTCTATTTTTTTGGTCCCGTGCTCGAAAGGCTCTGGGGCCCGAAGAAATTTCTCATTTTCTACCTGCTTTGCGGCACAGCCGGAGCAATTGTTTATCCTGTTCTGACTGCTGTAGGCTGGATGGTTCCTGTCCCGCTGATAGGCGCTTCCGGCGCAATTTTCGGTATCATTGCCGCAGCAGCAATCCTTTATCCTCTGGCCAATGTTTATATCCTCGGGATTTTCCCCATTAAGCTTATGTACCTGGCCCTGATTTTATTAGCCGTCAGTATAATGTACACACTTAAGCCCGAGGCTAATGCCCTGGAGGGCTATCGAACCGCGCACTTTGCTCATTTAGCCGGAATGATAGCCGGTGCTGCATACGTTTTATGGCCGCGCATCTCCGTACGATATAATCTCAAGAGCCACACAAGCCACTGTCAGAAGAAAATCCAGGACCAGCAGCAGCTCTCCGCCGAGGTCGACCGAATCCTCGAAAAGGTTTACAGGCACGGAATCAGCAGCCTATCACGTAAAGAAAAGCAAATCCTCAAAAAGGCCACACAAATCCACCAGGAAATAAAAAAATAACCCTGCGATTCTCCGCAGGGTCATTGGTTTTTACGAATCACAAATCACCAACTATGATTCACGTGTCTTTTAGTCCCACTGGAACTCTTCGGTTCGCTCGAGGAGCTCTTTTAATCTCGTTTTGACTCTTTCATCCTTGGAAGCCTTCCACTTCTCGACCTCAACCTCGCTGTCTTCTACCTGTCTTTTTAAATCTTCGAGTTTATTGAGCAGCTCTTTATGCCGTAATTGCTTTCGCTGCACTATCAGGTCGAATCGCTTCGATACTATCTCTTTCAGTTGCACCTTGAGTGCCTCTTTTTCTTCAGGTTTGGCCGAGTCCAGCTTCTTTAGTATCTCGTCGCGAGTATCTCTCAGTTCTATATCTGCTTTCAGGACCGACGCAAGCTCCGGGTTGTTCTTCGCCGCCTCGGCGACCGGGCCGTATTTTCTGCCGCTCTTCATCAGTTGCCGCATATAAAGCCAGGGGTTCTCCTTGCGAGTCTGCTCCAGCCCATTAGCCTCCTCCGGGTAATTTTCTTCCAGCCAGCTAAGATACTCCTCGTGCTTCTTCTGCATTTCCTTCATCCGCTCTCGCCACGCGCGACCGCCGCGCTCGTGTGGCCCTTTACCTTCATTAGGACCCGGACCTTCACGTTGTTTGTCGCCGTACATATCGCGCCGGTGGGACTGCATATATTCCTGTAATTCTTCTTTGAAGGCTTCAGGGTCGTTTTCGTGCAGCGCTTTCAGCCTGTCAGCCGACTGCGGGTCGGTTTCTCGTATCCGTTCCAGCATCCGCTCAATTTGTTCCGGCTCCATGCCGAAACCGGGTTCCTGCCACGGAAACGGCCCCTCCTGCACCGCGTTGGATTCAGCGGCATTATCACCCTGCTCACACAAGGCCGGCCACCCGAAAGTGCCTATAAAAAGAATTGCAACCAGCCAAATTCTTGACAATTTCATTGCCTTATCCTTTCCAAAAATCCTCGTTGATTTCCAGAAGTTCAATCTCGATATCATCCGCACTTATCCACTCCGTGCCGTTTTCACCCAGTTGCAATGCCAGAATCTCGTCCTCAACCGCCTCGATATCAGCGGCCAGAAGCTCCAGTTCCGTATCATCGAACGAAAAGTCACTGTCTTCTACGTTTGCCTTCGGGATTTCCGCAATGCTGGCAGGTCTTTCATCCCGGAATTGGTAATTATGCACAAAAACCAGGCCCGCGGCAATAACGATACCTGCCGCCGCCGTAAGTGCCCATCGCCATCTTGAAAGTTTCTCCGTTTTTGCCGTTCTTTTCAGTTCGGCGTTGACTTGCAGTTTAACGAAGCGCATCTGCTGTGCATCCGGCCGAGGCGCCGGGTTGTCCGCTATTATCTGCTCTCCGCGCAGAATATCTTCCTCCACCTTCGCAGCCTCTGCCTCTGCGTAGAATTTATTTAAGAGTTCTTTTAGATTTTCATCTTTATTATTCATCGCTGCTCTGTTCCATTAATTGTCGCAGTCTTGCCAGGGCCCTGTGTACCTTCGACAGGACCGTACCTATCGGCATCCCCCGGCTTTGAGCTATTTCTTTAAAGCCCATCTGTGAATAGTATCTCAGCATTATCAGCTCACGGCTTTCTTCGTCGATATTCTCAAGCTCTCGGCCAAGCCTGTCAATCATCTCGGTTTCCTGTCCGCTCAATCGTTTCTGCTGGGCCTCGAGTTCGAGTTGCGATTTGCGCGATTCCATCGCCTTGTCGTCTCGCTGTTTGGCCCGCAGCCGGTCGTGCCAGATATTACTGGCCACCGTAAACAGCCAGCCGTTGAAATTACCTCCGTGGAAGTGCCTGATTTTCTCCACTAACTTAACAAAGAGCTCACTGAGCAAATCATCGCTGGTTGTCTTATCGCCGCTCAAACGGTAGAAAAAACCGTAAAGCCTTCTGCTGTAAGCATCTACGAGCTTCGAAAAACTCTCGGAATCCCTGCGTTTACAGCCTGCTATTACAGCTTCCAGGTCTTTACTGTCGGTTTTTTCCATGCCCGCATCGATATATAAAACGCGATTTTTACCCGATTTATTGCAATAATAGCAAAAAACTGCTACCTTGCAATCCGCCTGATATGACTGATAAAAAAACTAAAAAATCGACACGCAACACCTGGTCCGCCAAGTTAATGCGAACCTTCACAAGTGTGCTGCCCGTCGCGAAGAACCGCCACGGCCGATGCAACCGCTGCGGAGCCTGCTGCATGCTGCCAAACGTCTGCCCATGGCTTGCCTTTGACGAACAAAACAAGGCTATCTGTAGAATTTATTTTGTACGCCCCCTCAATTGCCGCAAATACCCGAGGACCGAATCCGAATTCATCACACCAGACACCTGCGGCTACTGCTTCGAAGACACCGCCACGAAGTAACCAGACTCGGCATTTAAAGCTGTTCGTCCTGCTCCTTGTTTTCCTCGTCCAGCTTCCATTGCTCGGATTCGTCAATCGAATCGACCTCCCGCTCCATATACTTGAACAGCTTATCCTGCAAAGGCCCCATTTTGTCGTACCACTTCAGCATCCCCTGGTAGCTCGCCACAAGCATATCGAGCCGAATTAGCTGCCACTTGGCCAGACACTCCGGCTCCTTGATATTGGAAAACGGGTCGCATTTGAACATCCGCTGACCGTTCTCGCCGAACTCGCATAATTCGCAGTCTTTACACTGTATCATAAACCGCTCCTGACCCCGCACCTGCGGATGAATTCTTGACTTGTATTCTGCTCACTAACCACTATAATACCATACCTTGCGGTAATTTGAATTGTTTTTTACGCAGCTTGTCCGGCGTACCCCTAAGGGGGAAGACGGATACGCAGTATGAATGTCAGGAGTTTTTAATGGCAAAACCCAGAAGAAGGCGGAAAGTCGGAAGCAAAAAAAGGTATGCCCGCTGGAAAGCCCGACACAAAATCAGTTAATAGTCGTTAGTTAGCAGTCGTTCGTCCTCGGTCGTGCTGATTTTGCATGGCCGCTGACCCGTGGTATCAAAACGCAAAAACACGATTTTTTTACTAACGACTATTTACTATTAACTGATGACTGTTAAAAAATGCGCCACTTTACCATAACTTTTCAACCGGACGGCAAACGAATCTCCATTCACGCCGGCTCCACACTACTCGAAGCTGCACACACCGCCGGTATAATCCTCAATTCCGCCTGCGGCGGCACAGGCGCCTGCCGCAAGTGTGCCGTCCTTATTTCGCCCGAAAATAAACAGGTACTCGCCTGCCAGCATACTATCGACAGCGACCTTACCGTTACCGTCCCTGCAACCTCGCGTTTGTTTGAACTGAAAATCCTCGAACACGGAATCGATAGATATATCGAGCCGACCATGCTCGAACCCGGCGGTGCCGCCGGGACAGTCTTCGGCCTGGCTGTTGATATCGGTACTACCACCGTCGTTGCAAAACTGGTTGACCTTGCCGACGGCAGGCTCATCGCCACCGAATGTGACTTCAATCCCCAGACCGTTTACGGTGACGACGTAGTAAGCAGGATTACATTCGCTCAAACCGACGAGCATCTAATCGAACTGCAGCGAATGATTACCGAATGCGTCAATAAACTGATTGCCCAGCTGTGTAAAAAGACCGGTATTGACCCGAATCGTATTTATGAAATGACCGCCGTCGGCAACACGACAATGACTCACATATTCCTGCACCTGCCGATTATCCAGCTCGGCCAGGCCCCCTACAAAGCCTATTCTCTCGACGCACACGACGTGCCTGCAAAAAAGCTTAACATACGAATCAATCCAAAAGCGAATATCCATACCGTCGAAAACATCGCGGGCTTCGTCGGCTCCGACACCGTTGCCGCCGCTTTGGCCGTTGACATCAACCTCGCCGAACAGTTAACCCTTCTGGTCGATATCGGCACCAATGGCGAGCTTGTCTGCGGTGACAAAGACAAACTCTTCGCCGCAAGCTGCGCTGCCGGCCCCGCCCTCGAAGGGGCACGTATCAGCCGTGGCAGCCGGGCCGTCGACGGCGCTATCGAAGCTGTATTTATTAACGAAGGTGACATAGACGTTGACGTAATCGGCGATAGCTCGCCGGCGTCAATCTGCGGAAGCGGACTTATAGACGCCGTAGCCGTTATGCTCGATTTGGGAATTCTCGATTCTACAGGCCGTATCGTTGACCCGGCCTCATCGAAATCCGAAAGCCGGCCGGCAATTACAAGAAGGATTATTCGCGAAAACGACCAGCCTGCCTTTGTTCTCGCTTTTACTGATGATGGCCGACCCGCTGTTATTCTTACTCAGCAGGACATCCGCGAAGTACAGCTCGCCAAGGCCGCAATCGCCGCAGGCATTCAACTGCTGCTCAGGAAGATGACCATCAAAGAAAACGACCTTCAGAGGATATTGTTGGCAGGGGCCTTCGGCAACTATATCAGGCGCTCGAGCGCCATGCGAATAGGTTTACTGCCGGATGTGCCTGAGGAAAGAATACATTTCGTCGGTAACGCCGCAAGCTCCGGCGCAAGGATGATTCTGCTCAATCGCACCGCCCGGGAGCTGGCAGGGCACCTCGCCAGGAAAATTCAATATGTCGAAATCGCCCACGAACCGGATTTTATGAATATTTACACCAACTCCATGATCTTCTAATTGCGATTCGCACGCTTGTCCTGAGCGAAGCCGAAGGGACGCGATACGAGTCATACTCCCGCCGTGAATGCAAACAGATATACTATGTACCCGGCATAAATACAGAACAAAATCACCCCGTCTATCCTGCTTATCTTTTTGCCGATAATCGCCATCACCATAAACACTACACTGACCGCCGCCATAATCCAGTAGTCCGCACCGGCCAATCTTGCGGTAATTGTCAAAGGAGATACTACTCCCGCCGTTCCTGTAACTAAAAGCGTATTGAAAATATTCGACCCCACAAGGTTGCCTATCGAAATGTCATCCTGCTTTTTGAATGACGCGACCAGGCACGTCGCTAATTCCGGCAGGGAAGTCCCTATCGCAACAATCGTCAATCCTATCACCGCCTTACTCAGCCCCGCCATCTGGCCGATTGCAATCGCGCCGCGCAGCGTAATCTCAGCGCCGATAGCCAGCCCCGCCAGGCCGACCGCTATCAGGACAACACTCACCCACATCGCCTTAGGCCTGACCTTCTTTACCGTCTGTATCTCATCGTGCAGTTCCGTCTCAATTTCGGGTTTCTTTTCTATCTGCTTCTTTGACTGCAGTATCGTCAGCATTATCATAGCCGCGAACATCACTAAGAACACAACTCCTTCCAATCGCGATATGACAAGGTTATATAGCGCTGGATACAACAGCAGTGCAACCAGAACCATTACCGGCAGCTCTCGTTTGAGCACGCCCAGCCGCACCGAGATAGGCCGAATCATCGCACACAGCCCGCCCACAAGCGCAAGGTTTGCTATATTTGAGCCGAAAACGTTACCTATTGCGATGTCACCGGTCCCTCTGATTGCCGCTGCGACACTCGCCGCCACCTCCGGCGCGCTCGTCCCCATAGCCACTATAGTCAGCCCGATGACAAGCGGACTGATGCCTAACCGATTTGCAAGACTGACCGCACCCGAGACAAGAAAGTCCGCCGCCTTCCACAAAAGCGCCAGACCGACAACCAGAAATGCCGCCGCCGAAAATAAGCTCACGAAATTGCTCCTTCAATTACCATTCTTATCGTAGATGACAGAACTTAACCTGTAAAGCCCTTTATTTATAGCTTGTTTTGTGATTGATATTTCTTGTCTTTCAATTTCAATCAAAAAACTATATAGTCTTTTACATGCCCCCGTCATGGCTCAAATTCCGTTGTATGTATTGCGGCCAGCTCATAAGAGCTCCACAGTCCGCCCAGGGCCAAACCGGCAAATGTCCACGCTGTAAACACACTCTGCGTGTTTTAAGTCCGGCGCGCAAAGCCCTGTTGAAATCTCGACTCGCGACGCCGCAGAAGCCCACAATCCCCGAACCTTCTCCGGAACCTTCTCTCACCGAGGAAATAGCAGAAAAGGTAAATTACCTTAAATCCACGTTTGAACCGGCCGACGAACAGCCTCCGCCCTCAGGCCTTGTTCGCTGGGCAAGACAAATCTTCCTGCCGGTTTACAATGAGCTTTCACTGTTCCTGATGAGTGTCACTGCGATTTCACTCCTTATTTCAAGTCAGCAGCTCCGAGCTGAGTTGCTTTCTTTTGCACGAATGAACTTCTGGGCCTATATAATGTTTTTCTTTGCTGCGGCGGGAATATTATTTTCGATATATCACATCTTCGGCAAAAGGCCCATGCGTGTATACCAGTTAAAAGCAATGCTCCTCTTTGCCGTCCTGGCAAACGCCTCCAGCGCGATAATGGCCGGAAAATACATGATGCATCAATCATCGAATCGATTTCTTATGGTCTTTCCAATATTGAACATTGCCAATGGCATATATTTGCTCCTGCTCTTGAGGTTCGGCGGATTAACGATACGCAGTATAACCGGCGAACAGGCCTCTTTTCTGCAGGTCGTTGTCGGCACTGTTACTGCTTTGACGGTGTTTTTCTTCGCTCATTTCGTCTTCAGGTTCTACTGGGCTGTTACCTTTTCTATCTGTGTCGCCTACGCAACCGGTTTCAGCAGGGCCGTCCAGGAACTGCTCTGCCCGGTCGAACGGGAGCTCGTCAGATTCACTTAAAGGAAAAAGCTCCATCGAGTTTCAAGCATCAGGCATCGAGTATCCACAGTAGGTATTGAATAAGAATCGGCGGTTGTAATTTAAATTAATATCTTGAAAAACTAAAAATTTCAGATACACTATTTAGGTGGTTTTCAGGAGATAAATATGCGAAAAAGTACATCATCAAAAAACATCGCCGGTTTTTCCATCTTCTTGCTGTTAATACTGCTGCTGTTTCATTGCGGCTGTGCACGGCAGAGCGTTCTGGTAACAAAAAAAGGAAATTGTAATCTGAAAATCCTCTCGACCGAGCCCGAATCACCTGCGATTCTCCGGGCGGGCGAGAAAGTCTATGTCACTTTCAGATACGATATGGGCAGGTATGAATCAGTCTGGTTATTTGTAAAGCCTCGGACAAATGGAACTGTCACACCCGGTCATCACCGGAGCAAATCGCCGATATATAACAAATATGACGGCGCTACAGATGAAATTAAGGGTTATTTCTTTTTCAACGACCCCGCCGTCGTTGATGAAATTATCGTTCGAATGAAAGACAAAACCAGCGGTGAATATGTCTGCGTTGCCAAAAAAGATGTAAACTTCGAGTGGAAAGGCAGCACCAACATAATAGCGTCATTGCGGGATGATACCTGGGATGAAGAGCTTTTAGCCCTTGCCCGAAAAACCAAAGATGAGCTGAAAAAATCTAAGGAGCACAAGAACGATGGCGCTCTTATTTATCGAGTCCATTCAGAGGACGGGTTATTAGACCGGGCAAGGACCGAATTTCACTGGACCGGGAAAGGACGCGGCGGATACAGACCCGACACAATTTCCGAAAACCAAACAGAAGTCGTGTTCGAACGCGACGGCCAGTCTGCAGAGCTGTGGGTAGCTAACGCAGATTATCACGAATTCCGTCGCTCCGTCGTGTTTAAAAAAGGAAAAGTAATAGTATGGGATGATATCGTCCTGGAACGTGTCTCGCCCGGAAATTCCTGCACAATAAAAGGAACTATCCATCTTGAAGATGACGCCGACCCCGGTGGCATAAGTATTTCATGCGATGAAACTTCGACAACTACCGATGTAAATGGAGAGTTTACTTTGGCCGGCCTTCGTTCGGGCCACGTCGGCGTGGGAGCACGTAAACCCGGCTACTATGGCCTGTACACTAATGTGGATATTGTCAGGGGCCAAACTGCTTCCTGCCAATTAAATGGATATCGTATAAGAAAGGCAAAGGTGCGGTGGGCCTATCAGCCGGACGGCTCGAAAGTCTTTGACAATAATAATGTAATTACCGGAACGGGTATACTCCAGGAAAATGAATTAGACAGGGTGAGTTTTGCCGCAGGTTTCAGGCAGGTGCAGGTTTGTGGCGGAAGTGATTTCCTTGTATATCAAACAAAAGACCGTCTTATGATGAGGAACTTTGATAGAAATAGCAAAAATGGGCCTGCTATTCTTGAGACAGACAGCAAATTTGAGGATGTCACCGAAGTCCCTGATTTCGATTACAATCGCAAGCCATATACTCTCCAAGCCGGAAAACTATACGTCTTCCGGTGTTATGACGGGCAGCATTACGCCAAAATGGAGGTGCTTGAAATAATCGACTAACACTGTCGATGCAGGTACCCAGCCATAAACCACATCGGTTTTATGGCTGTAAGCCCAACGTGGTTCACAGCATCCAGCTTGTGTCTTCTTGCGGCGAACGAAGAACTCAGCACACAGTACGCGATAGAGGCTAACCCACCTGCCCAATTATCTCATCGGGTATATCGAAGTTCGAATAGACATTCTGGATGTCTTCGTGGTCTTCCAAATCTTCCATCAGGCCGATTATTTTTCTCGCCGTCTCGGAATCTGAAACCGCCACATTACTTTGAGAAATCATTGATATCTCAGCGACCTGGATGGGTATCTCTTTTTCCTGCAGCGCGTTTTTGAGGCCTTCGTACGCCGCCGGGTCGCACGTAATCTCGAACACGCCTAAGTTGGCAGTCATATCCTCGGCACCGGCTGAAAGCGCCATCTCCATCAATACATCCTCGTCGGTGTCACTTCTGTTGACCGTGATTAATCCCTTTTTATTGAACATCCAGTTTACGCATCCGCTGGTCCCCATCGACCCGCCGCGCCTCTCGAAAATCCTTTTCACTTCCGGCGCCGTCCGGTTGCGGTTGTCGGTCAGCGCCTCAACCATAATCGCCACCCCGCCCGGCCCGTACCCTTCGTACAGCACATCTTCGAAGTTCTGGCCGCCAAGCTCGCCCGTTCCTTTTTTAATCGCTTTTTCGATTGTGTCTTTGGGCATATTGGCGGCCTTGGCCTTGTCGATTGCGTACCGCAGCGAAAGATTGGCCGACGGGTCTCCACCCCCGGCCCGCGCCGCAACGATTATCAGTCTTGCAACCTTGCTCCAGACCTTGCCTCGCTTGGCGTCGTTAGCCGCCTTTTTGTGCTTTATCCCTGACCAGTGCGAATGTCCTGACATAAATCGCCTCGATAATTATACTTTTATATTTTCTTAGTCTTTTCGAACAAGGTATTATAACGATTCCTGGGGCCTGAGGTAAGTACTTTTTCGGCGCGCGGGATAACACTTTGAAAAGATAGCCGTTGACTATCTATAAGGGCAATCCGGTTTCGATTTGCTGCTTAGAGCAAAAGTTATGCGCCCAGGGCCTCGGCGGCTGCGTCGGCGTCGGAGACGTTGACGATGATAATCATACCATAACCACCGTTACAAACCATCGCTGATGCGGCAACGCCGTTGACCCCGGCGTCGGCTAAAGGCTTTAAGGCCTCGGCTGCGGCGCCGGGCATGTCGTCGCCGGTCAGCATGAAGCCGGCTAACTCCTTTACCTCAATGCCGGCTTTGATTGCACAGGCCTTGAGCGCCTCCGGATTTTTGGCGCTAAGATAGGCCATAGCCGAACCGCCGCCGCACGTACAGACTGACAGGCCGTTCAAATCGACGCCGTCGGCGGCGGCCCTGGCCAATAACTTTTGTAAACTGCCCGGCTTGTCTTCGATTTCGACCGCGTGAATTGAAATCCTCTTTACTGCCATTTTCCCATTCCCTTAAATAGAGTTGTCTATTCCACTAATCTGTAAATCTACGCTGACCCGCGGGAATGTCAAGGATTTAATAA
>CAZFHM010000029.1:0-16655 GCA_964518825.1 uncultured Pirellulales bacterium | reverse complement strand
TGTCGGGGCTGCATGATTTATCCAGGGTGGCGGAGTTGACAAAGCAGTTGGGTGTACCCACGGCGGTGTGTATCAACAAGTATGATATAAACGAAAGTAAGTCGGCGGAAATTGAGAACGAATCATCGGCAAAAGGAATGCCGGTGGTTGGGAAAATTGAATACGACAAGGCGGTCACCGAGGCCCAGATTGAAGGGGTCAGCGTTGTCGAGTACACAGAAAAAGCTGTTGCAAAACAGATAAAAGATACGTGGCGGAAGATACTTGATACTGTCAAAACAAAACAATAGAAGGTACTGGAATGATAGCGCATAAGATAATCGTTTTGAGCGGTAAAGGCGGTGTGGGAAAGAGCAGTATTGCGGTCAATCTGGCCGTGTGGCTGAGTATGCAGGGCAAACGGATGGGGCTTCTGGATGTTGACATTCATGGTCCGAGCGTACCCAAGCTGCTGGGGCTTGTGGGCAAGGCTGCGGTCGGGACGGCTGATAAGATACTGCCTTTGCACTACGGGGATAATCTGAAGGTTATGAGTATAGGTTTTCTTCTGGGCGACGAAAGGCAGGCTGTTATTTGGCGCGGGCCCATGAAGCACAACATTATACGGCAGTTCATCAACAATGTCGAATGGGGCGATTTGGATTATCTGATAGTCGACTGTCCGCCCGGCACCGGCGACGAGCCTTTGAGCGCGGTGCAGACACTTACAGAAGTAGACGGCGCGGTGGTGGTGACTACGCCGCAGGATGTAGCGGTGGCGGATGTAAGACGATGTATGGAATTCTGCAACCAAGTAAATCTGAAGGTATTGGGTGTAATTGAGAACATGAGCGGTTTTGTGTGTCCGCATTGCGGCGGCAGGACCGACATATTTAGCAATAACGGCGGACGGGAAGTTGCGGATGAGTTCGGGGCGGCGTTCCTGGGCAACATTCCAATCGATGCAGAGATGGCGAGGTTAGCCGATGACGGCAAGTCTTTGGTGGAAGACGGCACCGGCCGTGAATCAGCAAGGGCATTGGAAAGCGCGTTCGTTAAACTAATCAGCGGCGAAGTAAATTTCCACACCCTTACGGATGTGGCATTTTTGGGGACGAGCTAAAGCTCGCCCGACTTTGTCGGGTACTTCCATCTACGCCCTCACGGACGTAGTATTACGAAGGAAGAATAAAGAGTGGAATTATAAAGGAGAATCAAATTATGAAAAGGATTGCTATACCGGTTACGGGCGGCAAGCTGTCGGCGCATTTTGGGCACTGCGAGCACTTTGCGGTGTTCGAAGTGGATGAAGAAAAGGCAACCATAGTCAGCAAGCAGGAGGTCGAGCCGCCGGCGCACGAGCCGGGCGTTCTGCCCCGCTGGCTCGGCGGGATGCAGGTAAACCTTATAATTGCCGGCGGAATGGGCCGGCGGGCACAGGATTTGTTTGCAGAGAATCGGATTGAAGTTTTGTGCGGAGTCGGCGAAGATGAGCCTGAGCAGATAGTTCAACAATATCTCGATGGACAGCTTGTTTCGGGGCCGAATGTCTGCGACCATTGATTGATCGTTAGCGTAAAGAACCTGGGAAGTGAGGACGGATGCCGCGGCCGATTAATTTGCGATGTGTTGGGCGGATGCCGGCCTGCAGCTATTACAAGCCGCAGGGGATACCGCTGCGCGTGCTTGAGCAGGTTAACCTGACGGTCGATGAAATCGAGGCGATACGCTTAGTCGATTTGGAGGGGATGTACCAGGCGCAGGCGGCCGAGAAGATGAACGTATCGCGGCAGACATTGGGACGAATCATCGAATCGGCGCATAAAAAAATTGCCGACGCGCTGGTCAACGGTAAGGCATTATCAATCGAAGGAGGTATGTTCGAACTGGCCAAGACCGTCGACGCTGGACAAGGTCCACCGTGGGGACGTGGTCGAGGTTGTATGTAACTTACAGTTGGTAGCCGGGGATGGGAGTATCGCAGGAGGGGCAGCGAGAATCTTCAATCAGGTTTTCGGCGATGCGATAGCCTTGACGCTCGATTAGTAATTTGCCGCAGTTGTGGCAGAAGGTTGATTCGGATTTTGAGCCGGGGACGTTGCCGGGATAGACGTAGTGCAGGCCTGCTTCTTTGCCGATTCGCTCGGCTAATTCGATAGTTGCAATTGGCGTCGGGTGAGAGTCGAGATATTTGTACTGCGGGATGAACCGGCTGATGTGCCAGGGTACATCGGGACCTGCTTCGTTTACAATAAAGTCCGCGATTTTTCGTAACTCTTCTTCGGAATCGTTCTGAGACGGCACTATTAAGGTTGTAACTTCCAGCCAGATGTTCGTTTCTTTCGCGATGTATTTTATTGTATCGAGTACAGGCTGCAGGCGGGCCTTGCAGAGCGTACGGTAGTAATCATCGCTGAATGATTTGAGGTCAACGTTTATGCCGTCGAGCCAGTCTTTGACAAAGTCGATGGCTTCTATTGTCATGTAGCCGTTACTTACGAAGACGTTGGCAAGGCCTTTTTGTTTTGCGAGTTTTCCGGTCTCGGCGCAGAGTTCCATAAAGACGGTCGGCTCGGTGTATGTGTACGCGATACTTTTGCATCGGCCGTGTATCGCGGCGGTGACGATTTGCTGCGGGGTAACGGCAGCACCTTCGACGAGGCCGTCTTCGAGGGCGGCCTGGCTAATTTGCCAGTTCTGGCAAAACGAGCATTGGAAGTTGCAGCCGATGCAGGCGATTGAGAAGCTGGCGGAGCCCGGCTGGAAATGAAAGAGAGGTTTCTTTTCTATGGGGTCGGCGTTTGCGGCGCAGACCTTGTCATAATTGAGGGAATATAAGGTTCCGTCGATATTCTTTCGGACACAGCAGTGACCGAGTTTGCCGTCGTCAATGAGGCATCTGAAGTTACAGAGATTGCAGCGGACCTTTTTGCCCTCGGCGGGTTCCCAAAGTACAGCTTCCTTGAGATTTTCGGTGTCTTGAGTCATTTTGTTAAACTTAATAACCAAAAAAGTAATAGTCTATGATATTTCAATAAACTCGTCCCAGCGAGATATGTCATCGGTATCGCCATCCTGTAAATATTCGTAGCTTGTAAGGGAGTTCTGAATTCCGAATAAATCGGCGAAACGCAGCATATATTCAGACACAAACACCGGAGGAAATGGCATTTCCTGAATAACGTCTTCAGTAGATGAATCTTCGAAAAAGGATGAGTCTGGTATTTCGACTTCCGGTAAATTCTTGTAAAAAGAATCCAACTCAATAGATTGGCCTGTATGTTCAATATATTGCTCAAGAATCTTTTGTATAAATTCTTTACCTCTATCATCCTTTAGAAAAAACTTGATTGTATCTTCAATGGAGGTAATTTCGCCTTTTTCCAAGAGTTTTCTGAACATCTCAGAATGGTCGTCGAAGAGTTGAGGATTTGCAGACATGAACTCAGATATTTTTTCGGCATTCTCTATTAAATGGTCCATCTTTTCCGAAATAGCACCCAATTCTGTTATTTTTTGCTGGACACTACGAGGCAAAATCCCGTTCAAGCGAGGTGGAACAGAAACTTCAGTAATTATCTGTCGTAACTGAACAAGCTTTTCATCGTCGCCCAAAATATTGGAAAAAACCTCAGGGCGACCTCTCAGACTCTCTGCATTTTTTTCAGAAACTGATTGACCGAAATAATCCGGGCATGACTCGAAACTGTCGATTAGTTTTCCTTGTCGGAAGTACCAGTAGCAGAAGACATCATCGTCATATACGGCTAATTCAATGATGTCCAATGGCAGCTTTTTGGCGATTTTGGTGCTTATCTGGACGTGGGGCAGCATTTTGGCAAAAACACCGACCCAGCCGTTTATCGGCGGCGCAAGGTAAAACCTGCACTTTCCATCACGGGCTAACTCCTGCAGGACATCTTTGACAGGGTCTGCAGAGTCATTACGAATATGTATCGAATTATACCAGCCTCCCATCGGAATAATCTCCGCATTTCAAGTTCACCATTACAAACGGCATTTTAATCGTGTGCATAGGCCCGGGCGAGGATTTTTACCGGGTGAATGACGGTTTTGTTGCTTATGTGCTCGAGCTGCATTTTGCAGGCGGAGCACTCGGTCAGCACAGAGTCGATATCGGATTTTTCGAGCGCTTTTTTGACGTTGGCGGCAATTCGCATGCTAAGCTCGTAGTTTTTCTTCTGCATGCCGAATGTGCCGGCGATACCGCAGCAGCCTGCCTGGATGTCGATTATCTCGGCTTTGCACATTCTTCGAAACAATTCGATAGTCGCCCTGCCGTTGCCGACGGCGCAGAGATGACAGGGTGAATGATAGAGGTATTTTTTAGGTTCGCAGTCCTTCGGTATAACCAGCTTCTTTTGATTATAAAGGTCGAGAAGGTAGTTCATCAGCTCAACGGTGTTTCTGGAGACAAGTTTTGCGTCGTCGTTGGCGACGAAGTTTCGCAGCTCGTCTTTGAGGCACAGGGCGGCGCTGGGCTCGGAGCAGATAATTTTGTAGCCTTTGCGGACGGCTTCAGCGAGGTATTTTACGCTAAAGGCCAGGTCCCGTTTGGCCCTTTTAGTATCACCGTAGCAAATGGCCGGCAGCGGCGCGGGACGCTGCTTAGGCAGGATGACTTCAATGCCATTGCGTACGAGGACATCGAGCACAGCGAAACCAAGCTCGTGGTCGTTGTAGTTGGCGTATGTATCGACAAAATAAGCGACCTTATCAACAGGTTCCGCTACAGGCGGACACGATTGCAGGTAGCGAGTACCGACTTTTATGAAAGATTTGTTAGCGAATTTCGGCAGTGAGCGTCTTCTGTCCAGGCCGACGGATTTTTCAAGTATCCATTTTGTGATGGCAAGGTTGGTTGCAAAATTCGCAAGCGGGCTCAGAGCTGAGCCGGCCTGGCTCAGGAATCGGTTATTACTGAGAACCTTCTGGCTGATATTCAATCCTTTGCGCTTTGCATATTTTGCGCGGGCGGCACCGACGAGTTTCGAGACATCAACACCGGAGGGACATTCGATTGAACAGGCTTTGCAGTTTATGCACAGGTCGAGGAATTTTCTGAATTCGGATGATTCGAAGTCTTTGTCATCCATCTGTCCAGTGGTCCAGAAGCGCAGTACGTTTGCCTTTGCGCGGGGCGAGGCGAACTCATCGCCGACGGCACGATAGACGGGACAGGACCGAAGCTGCTCGGAATGCGTCAGGCACAGTCCGCAGCCGCTGCATTTTTCGAGCTCCTCGGTCATTTCTTCGCGGTCGATACCCAAATCGCCGACAAGGCGCTCCGGTTCGACTTCATAGGAGGCGCGGAGGTTTTTGGTCATGACGTCAGGGTCGTCGCAGATGATTTTGTCGGGATTGAGAACTAAGCCGGGATCGAAGATTTCCTTTATTCGCTTCAGAAGCTCGTAAAACTTCGGGCCGTACTGCTTCTTAATGAATGCGGCCCTGACCAGGCCGTCGGCGTGCTCGCCGCTGATGGAACCTCCGAGCGACCATGCAAGCGCGAAGACCTCGTTTGCTATGACGGGCATCTTCTGTACGTCGGTTGGGTCCCGCAAATCGAGATAGGGACGGACGTGCAGCTCGCCGTCGCCGGCGTGGCCGTAAAATGACGTATCAAAGTCGTATTCGGCGGCGATGCTCTGCAGGCCGATGATGTATTTGCCGAGCTGTTTGTTATCGACCGAGACGTCTTCAATAAACGGTATGGGTTTTTTGCCGCCTCGGTTGCGATTGAGAAGCGGGACGGCGTCTTTGCGGGCTTTTTCGATTTTCCGCTGCTGTTCGGCGTTGAGGATAATATCCTGCTTTGTTGTAAGTTTGGCTACGTCATCAGCGGTCTGCTGCAGCTTCTGCTTTACCTCTTTGGAATTTTCGCCGGAGTGTTCGACGATAAGAACAGCGGCGGCGGAATCGGGCAGAACGTCGCGGTAGTCGGGATAAGCTTCGAGTGCCATTTTGATGAGGGTTTTGTCGAGCAGTTCGCAGGCGTCGGCGCCGTGAGTGACGATAATGGGGACGGCTTCGGCCATTCTGGCAAGGTTTTTGAACTGCAATCGCAGCAGGCCTTTGGCTGTGGGGACGGGAACGGTCCGCAGAGTTATCTTAGTGAAGATACAAAGCGTGCCCTCGGAACCTGCGAGCATCCGGGCGAGGTCGATTTTATTATCGCGGCAGACGTCGGCAATTGAGTAGCCGCTTCGGTTACGTTTTGTGCGAGGCAGGGCCTTGTCGATAATTTGCTTATTGGCGGTAAGCAAAGACAGGCATTTGCCGGCGATCTGGTCAACAATATCAGCGGTATCCGATTTCGGTATGAAGTCGTTTTTGAACTCGACCAGCCGGCCGTCGGCTAGGACGGCTTCGACGCTGTGGACGTAGTCACCGATATATCCGTAGCGGAGCGAGTGAGCTCCGGTTGCATTGTTGGCGACGCATCCGCCCACAGTCGCCCGGTCGGAGGTTGATGGGTCCGGGCCAATTATTCGGCCGAACGGTGCGAGCTGCTGATTCAGCTCGTCGAGCACAACGCCCGGCTCGCAGGTGACAAGTGAACCGTCTTTTTCGATATCAAGGACTTTGTTCATGTATCGTGTAATGTCGAAGACGATGCCGGTGGTGAGAGATTCACCCGCGACTCCGCTGCCTGCTCCGCGTGCGACGACGGGAATCTTGTTTGCATTTGCGTATCTTACGGCGGCAACAATATCAGAGGCGGTCTGTGGTGCGACGATACAGGCGGGCAGTATCTGGTAAATGCTGGCGTCGGTTGCATAGGCTGCGCGGTGGACGATGTCGTCGTAGACGTCACCACGAATTACGCGTGCCAAATCGGCGGCGATATCGGCCGCTTTCGCGGGGACAAGTTTGTCGGCCTGTGTTTGCAATGGGCTACTCCTGGAAATCCTCAGGCAGGAACTGCGACTTGAGGTCTTTGCCGCTCATACGCAGTACGGCGAGGTCGTCTTCGCTTACCTGGCCGTTGATGAACTGCTGGACGACAGGATGCGGGTGATTTTTTATGTCGTCAACGTTTCCGTCGGCGATGATTTTGCCGTGATGGAGCATGACAATGCGGTCGGCTATTTTGTACGCGCTTTTCATATCGTGGGTGACGACGACGCTTGTGTGGCCGAGGCCGCTTTCCAGTTTGAGTATCAGCTCATTGATGATATCCGAACGGATGGGGTCAAGGCCGGTCGTAGGCTCATCGTAGAGTACGACTTCCGGATTAAGCGCGATAGCTCGAGCGAGGGCGACTCGTTTCTTCTGGCCTCCGGAAAGCTTGGCTGGATAGTAGTTCTGGAAGCCGTCGAGCCCTACCATCGCAAGTTTGATTTTGACTAATTCGTCGAGTCCGCTGTTGGGAGTGACCTTATAGTGCTGCCTGACCGGAAAGAGAATGTTCTCGGTGACGTTCAGGCTGTCAAACAATGCGCCTCCCTGGAACAGAAATCCGAAGCTGGCCCGGATTCGACTAAGGTCTTTTTCGGTTGCGTCATCGACACGCCGGCCTTTGAAATAAACTTCGCCGGAACTGGGCCGCAGCAGTGCAATCATGTGTTTAATGAGAACGGTTTTTCCGCATCCGCTGGGTCCGATGACAACGGTGGCCTTGTGCGGTTCGATAGCGAGGCAGATGTTATCAAGAACAAGATTGTCGCCGAACCTCTTGGTCAGATTTTTACAAACAATGATGCCGTCGTCCTGGGTAACGTCGGGTCCGGACAGGTTTTTGGTATTTTTATTGTCTTTCTGAGTCATGGATATCTCAGCAGTGTACCTTTTAAATAAGCATTCTCAGCGGCCAGATAGCATTGTAAACAGCTTTGAAGATAACTCCCATGGCAAAGTTCAGAGCAAGTATAGAGATAAAACTGGCAACGAAAGCTTCGGTGCAGGCGCGTCCCACTCCCTCGGCTCCTTCGCGGCAGTGGAATCCCTTATAGCAACTGATGGAGGCGATTGCTCCGCCGAAGAAGAAGCCTTTAATCACTCCGATGCACACGTCCCAAAGCTCGACACCACTGGCGCTATATGTCCAGTAGGCACCGGCGTTGACTCCGAGCTGTATAACGCTCATGAAATATCCGCCGATGATACCGAGCAGGTCGGCATATATAATAAGGAAAGGGGTGAGCAGCAGACAGGCGAGGACCCGCGGCGCGACAAGATGGCGGACGGGGTCGGTTCCCATGCTGCGGATAGCTTCTATCTGCTCGGTAACTTTCATGGTGCCGAGCTCGGCGGTAAGTGCGCCTCCGATTCGCCCAGCGAGCATGACAGCTGCGAGAACAGGGCCAAGCTCCTTAACAACCGAGACGTTAATCAGGACACCGAGTCGCTCTTCAAGGCCCATGAAAGCGAGCTGGTCGTAGGCCTGGATAGCGAGGGTCATCCCGACGAAGGCTCCGGTCACCATGATGACGGGAACGGAGCGAACTCCGATGATGTTCATCTGTGTCCAGGTCAGCTCGTAATCTTTGGGACGGAACAGACTTCTGAAGGCACAGGCCAGGGCTCTTGCGATGAATCTTGCGGCCCGGCCGGCGTTGTTAACATCCTCGACGGTCTTGGCGCCGAATGCGCCCACCACAGAGTCGTTCATATCAGTACCCTCGAGTGGTAAATGGTTTAAGCTATTAGCCGGTAAAAGAATAGACTTCTGAGCAATTATGGGAAAAATGACGGATTGAGTCAATAGGCAATGCGAGGTGCTGCGAAAAGGTAATCGGCGGCAAATTAAGGTGATTAAGGCGGCTATTGTGTTTTGTCGTAGCGTTTCTTTTTGAAATCGGCCATCTTTTTGGCGTAACCGGCCATTGACTGCTGCGTCTGTTCATACTTTTGTGATCGCGGCCTGGGGCGTTTTTTTTCCTGCCGGTCCGCGATATAGTTGTATATACCGTAAACGAGCCAGCCCAGGCCAATGACGGAAAAACCTATTATCACAAACCACTTGTACATTCGCATCCACCTTCTGCTCAGGTCGTTTATATTGAACAAATTAGCAGTAAGTCAATCCAGGTTCAAGCAAATAATCGGGACGGGCAAGGCCAAATCTTTGGGGACGTACTCACATAAGTGAATAAAAAAGAGGCAGCCTGTATTTTGTTAGCAGGCTGCCCGTCAAGCGAGCCAGATATTTTTTCGGAGAGTTTGCGAGTTTTTAGCCAGTCGCTGCTTCGACCGGCTGGGATTCCGGCTCGACAGAAGCGTCGAGAGAGCGTTTCTTTCGTTTGACCGTTCTGTTTTCGGGATTAAACTGCCGCTGCGTCGGTGCAATTTTAAGGGCTTCGGCGGCGTTTTCGGCGAACATATCGGCGCCGATTTCTTCCCAAAGTCCTTCCGCCCGGTTGAACAGGCCGCCGGAGACCATTATGCGCATGTCGGGCCAGGCATCTACGTTGCGAATGGTGTCAATAAGGGCTCGAATGCCCGGGGCCTGAGAAGCCTTGGCGCCGTAAATAATGAACAGCTTCGGAGCGTACGAATTGATGTACGCAAGAATATCGTCGTTGGTTAAACCACCGCCGATGAAACGCACGTCCCAGCCGTCACTTTCAAACAAATCTACCATCATTTGTGCTCCGAGCTCCTGTAGCTGGTCCTGAGCACAGCAGATGACGGCCTTCTTTTCCCTGTTCTGACGACGCGGCAGCTTGTTCTGGAGCTGGTCGACAATTGTCCGGTTGATTCTCGTGGCGAGGTGCTCCTGTATAGTTGTGATTTTTTCCGACCTGATAAGCTTTTCGATTTCGACCATGACAGGCCAAATCAAATCCAAATAAACGTTATGAGCGGTAACTCCAGTTTGCAGGGTTTCCTCGACTACCGA
Source organism: uncultured Pirellulales bacterium (assembly GCA_964518825.1). Lineage (GTDB taxonomy): Bacteria > Planctomycetota > Phycisphaerae > Sedimentisphaerales > Anaerobacaceae > JBBABK01. The sequence continues at coordinate 6,811 of CAZFHM010000029.1, read as the reverse complement.
GCGGCTTCTGCTGCGGTCGCCGCTGAGCAGAGCTTCTAAGTATCTTTCAAGTGTACCTGGGTTAAGCATTTTCGATTCTCCGTACATTACAATTGTAGCTTATAATTTTCTTCATTTTTACATTACTAACTCAGTTTTGCCATTTCGTGTTAATTTAGGCAAGATGTACATCGGACAGGCGGCTTAAAATTCTTTAGTCAAAATAGGAAGGTTGGGGATTGTGGGGAATTTTTATTCTAAAGGCGGCTGAAACGAATCCGCCCTGCTCCAGTCATACAACAAAAGACTTAAAAGTCATCGTCCCATAATATTGCGTCGTTATAAGTCGAATGAGCAGAGCTTCGGTGCGTGGCTGAATTGAATTGATTCGATGTGATTGGCGACTTATAATTACCCGTTACAGAATAGCACTGAGATTTGCTTTTTTTTTGAGAGGCCCGCCAAATGGCACAGGGAAAAATATTGATTGTAGATGACGACCCGGATATCACCGAGGCAATGAAGCTGGTCCTGGAAAATGAAGGGTACAGTGTGGACACAGCCAGAGACGGCGATGCGGCTATGGGTCGCATTCGCGCGAGCAAGCCGGATTTGATTATTCTCGACGTGATGATGAACACGCCGCAGGAAGGATTCGCCCTGTCGAGAGAATTGAAGAAGAACGCCGAGTACAAGGCGATACCAATCCTGATGCTGACGGCGGTAAAAGAAAAGACGGGGATTGACTTCAAGAGCGCAGCAGGCGATGAGGAATGGCTGCCCGTTGAAGATTATCTGGATAAACCGGTTAAGCCGGATGTTCTTTTGGAAAAGGTGGGGGCCTTTCTTAGAAAATAACCGATGGAAACACTATTACAGAGCAGAAGTCTAATCCAGCGCGCGTTCTGGCTGGTGAGACTTCGCTGGATTGCGATAGGCGGTCTTGCGGCGGCGACATACGTGGCGAGCAGGTTTATGAATGTGTCGCTGCCGACATCCAAGCTTTATTTTCTGAGCGCGATTCTCCTTGCTTACAACTTCATCCTTTACGATTTGATACGGTACTTCACATGGGGCGACCATACGGTTTCGCATCGGACGGTCAGCAATATAATCGTATTTCAGATTTCAGCGGATTTGTTTATTCTTACCGCAATTCTGCACTTCAGCGGCGGTATCGAGAATCCGTTTTTTCTGTATTTTGTTTTCCATATGGTACTGACAAGTATTTTTCTATCGCGGCTGCAAAGCTATATTGTCGCAACTCTGGCGGTGATTTTTTTCGGAGGGCTTATTTTTTTCGAGCACATAGGAATCCTGGAGCACTATACGCTTGCCGGTTTTGCAGAAGACGGCCGATATCGCAACGTGATGTTTATAGGCGGTACATTTTTTATTTTCACGACAACCCTTTACTTAGTGGTCTACATGACCACGTCAATTACGAAGCAGCTCCATAAGCAGCAGGCTCACCTGGAGCATGCCAACGCCCTGCTGCAACAGAAGGACCATCTCAAGAACGAGTACGTGATGCGGCTTACTCACGACATTAAGGGACATCTTGCAGCGATTGAGAGCTGCCTGGATGTGGTGCTTCATCATATGGCAGGTGAACTTACCGGCAAACAGCAAGACCTGACTGAGCGGGCGTATCGGCGGGCAAACAAGTGTATGGGTTTCATAAGTGCGCTGCTGCGACTTACGCGTATGAAGCTGGGCGGTCACGTAGATATGCAGCAGTTTGCCATGAGAAACGTTATTATGGATACACTGGCTGCGGTCGAGCGCAGGGCGAAAGACAAATCCATAAATATAAGTTACGAGATTGACGACAGTATAGACGAAATCTACGGCGAGCCGGTCCTTCTCGGAGAGGCTATTACGAACCTGCTGTTTAACGCGGTCCGTTACACGCCGTCTGGGGGCGATATGCGGCTGGAGGTAAAAGACGAGGGGCAAACGGTGTTAATAAAAGTTCGGGACACGGGTATTGGGATACCTGAGGGGGACCAGGAGAAAATATTCGAAGAATTTTACCGGGCAGTCAATGCCAGAGAGGTCGAGAGGGACAGCACCGGCCTGGGGCTTTCGATTGTATGGCAGGTAATAGAGCGGCACGGCGGTCGCGTATGGGCCCAGAACAACGAATCGGGCGGAAGCACATTCAGTTTTCGCATACCAAAGAACCCGCCTGCGGGGCAGAATAGCTGAGATTACAGCGAAATCGGCCGGCGGTTTTTTGACGAATTGCACATATCACCATACAATTAATGTTCACAATACAACCAAATAAAACTCGTTTTATTACATTTCTTTGCCATTTTTTCTTGACAGCTGCATAGATTGTGCGATAAATTGCGGGCACTTTACATCTGTGAACGTGAACACAAGTACCAGTATTCGTGAACGCAATCACTAAATCCGCTGGTGCTTTATGAGGTATCGTAAAATTCCAGATGAGACGGTGAGGAGGCTTCCAACCTACCTGAGGGGGGTCCTTGTTTTATCAGAAAAAGGCCTTAAAAGGGTCTCAAGCAAGCGATTGGCCGACCTTTTGGGCATCAATCCGTGGCAAATCAGAAAGGATTTTTCGTATTTCGGCGATTTCGGCACGCCGGGCGTCGGCTATGACACGTTAAAACTGCAAAAGAGAATCAGCAAAATTCTTCGTCTTAACAGCAACCATAAGGCCGTTCTGGTCGGGGCAGGCAACCTGGGCTCGGCGGTAATGGCCTACGGGGGGTTCAGCAGGTACGGCCTGGATATAGTGGCGGCCTTCGATAAAGACCCCAAAAAAATAGGGAAAAAGAAAAACGGCGTGACTGTTGAAGACGTTTCTAAAATCGGCGGGATTAAAAAGAGAAAAGTCGACCTTGGTATTATCGCGGTGCCGGTGGAAGATGCACAGGTGGTGGCGGACGATCTGGTAAAAGCTGGCGTAAAAGGGATTTTGAATTTTTCGCCGCGACACATAACTGTGCCCAAAAAGGTCAAGGTCATAAGTATCGATATTGCGATGGATTTGGCCCGGCTGCCTTATTATATGTCGGCCGGTTAACCAATATCGAGAGACAAGTAACAAAAGAACAGGCAATAGAGATGGAAACAGTTTTTATAAGTAAGCTCAAGCCTTTGATGGATGCCGTAGCAAAAAAGATGGAGCTATATGTGCCCAAAAAGGTGGATGAGCATTTCCTATTCAGTAAATACGACCCTGAATCAACACCCGACGTGAAGATTAACAGTATACGGGCGTGCACACCAGTCAAAGAGTTCTTGTTTCCGATTCGCGAGCTGGCGGCGACGTACCCGGTGGCGACTGAGCTGAAGGATATCAAGCCTTTTGCGGTGTTCGGCCTGAAAGACTGCGATTTGAAGAGCATCGAGATACTGGATAAGGTCTTCGAAGAGGAGGACTTCAAAGACCCGCTGTATATGGCGCGGCGAGAAAAGATGTTTATCATCAGCTCGGATTGTACGGACGTCGGGGACAGTTGCTTTTGCTGTCTGTTCGAGGGTAAGGTTTACAGCGAAAGCGGATTCGATTTGAATATATCCGAAGTCAAAGACGGGTTTATTGTGGACTGCGGCTCAGGTAAGGGGCATAGTTTTGTTGAGCAGCACGATGAACTATTTGCGGATGTACCGGCGAGCCTGCTTGCCGAGCGGGAAGAAAACAGAAAGAAATTACAACAGCAATTGCAGCAGAAAAACGCCCGGTACGACAACACCGCGGATATGCGCGAGGCGGTGGTTAATTCGGAAGATTCGCCGGTTTACGATGAGCAGGCGCAAGCGTGTATCGAATGCCAGGCGTGCACAAGGGTCTGCCCGACGTGTCACTGTTTCTATCTCTACGACGCAAAACAGGAGGATTACTTTGCGAAGCTGAAGATATGGGACAGTTGTATGCGTTTCAGTTATGCGGCGGTGGCGGGCGGGGCAAATCCCAATAAGATACTCGGCGACAGGATGAAACACCGGCTGATGCACAAGTTCGTGCATTTTCTGGATCGGTACGGGATTAACATGTGCGTCGGATGCGGGCGGTGTGTCGATGCCGATGCCGGCGGGATGGACCTGAGAGAGATATTAAAGAGGATTCGCCAAGAGAATAAGAACAAGTCAAAGGCTGCGTCCTGAAAATGAACTACAATTTCTATCAACCGATTAACGGCGAGATTACGGATGTAATCATCGAGTCACCGACGATTAAGAGCTTTGTGGTAAAAACGGAAAAGCCGTTCAAGTTCGAGACGGGTCAGTTTGTGGAGCTGACGCTTCCGGGCCAAGGCGAGGCGCCGTTTACGCCTTCTTCATCTCCGAAAGAAACGGAGCAGATGGAGATTACGATAATGGAGGCGGGCAGGATAACCGCCCTGCTTCATAAGTGCGGTAAAGGTCAGGCGGTTGGGATTCGCGGGCCTTTCGGCAACGGCTATCCGATAGATGAGTTTGCGGGCAAGGAGGTATATATAGTCGGCGGAGGCGTGGGGCTTGCCCCGATACGGTCACTTTTCCTGACGCTTGTGGAGAGGATTAAAGATTTTAAAAGAATCGTTTGCCGTTACGGGGCGAAGAGCCCGGATGATTTTATTTATAAAAAGAGTTTGTTCGGGCAGTGGCAAAATATAGACGGCGTCGAGATGAAACTCACGGTCGATGCGGCCAACGGCGACTGGAGCGGCAACGTCGGGGTGGTGACAACGATTCTGGATCCCAAGGACGTTGACATTTCCAATGCGGTGGCGGTGGTATGCGGGCCTCCGATTATGATGAAGTATGCAACGTTTAAGCTGCTGGATTTTGGATTTCCGGGCAGCAGCATATACCTGTCGATGGAAAAGAACATGAGCTGTGGTGTGGGCAAATGCGGGCACTGCATGATAGGAAAATATTACGTGTGCAAGGACGGGCCTGTGTTTACGTACGACCGAATCAAAGGTTACAGCAAGATTTGGGATTAAAAGGCGCGGTCGGTTTATGGGTGCAAAACTGATAATAGATTTGGGCAGGTGTGACCTTCAGGAGAACTCGAACGTCCGGTGCTCCTACAATCAGCATCCTGAGAACAAGGGGATTGACGCGCTTCTGGAGATGATTCGTTTTTCTTTGATTTGCCGCAGATGTGAGTCAGCGCCGTGCATCAAGGCCTGTCCGAACGATGCGCTGGAGAAATTGCCGAGCAGGTACAACGACGCCGGCACCCTGAAAAGGTATAACATGCGATGCACGGGGTGCGGGACGTGCGCGATAGCATGTCCGTTCGGGACAATTTACACCGACCTGATACCGTATCCGAGCAGCGTGTGTGATTTGTGTAAGGACAGGCTGGAATCGAACGACAAGCCTTTGTGCGTCAATACGTGCAGCGACGGCAGTATCGATTATCGGCAGGTGCAGGATAACGAGAAAGATATTGTCGATGTGTTCGACGGCATATCGGTCAAGGTTACAGGCGGCAGTTTGTGGGAGCCGTTCTTAGGTGAAAAAGGACAAAAGGTTTAAGCAATGAGCGAAGGACTGCAGGAGCTTTTCTGGATACTGATATTCCCGGGCTTCGTATTTACGGTTGCGCTGGGGCTGGTGGTTTCGTGGGTTGTCAGGAAGGTATCGGCGCGGGTCCAGTGGCGAAAAGGACCGCCGCTGATGCAGCCTTTGTGGGACGTAATCAAGCTGACGGGCAAAGAAGTGCTCATACCTGAACAGGCGAACAGAATGGTCTTTATCGGCGCTCCGATGGTGGGTATGGCGGGCGTGCTGCTGCTGTCGACGATGCTGTGGCGAATCACGATTTCGCATTCGGCGTTTGTGGGTGATATTATTGTTGCGATTTACCTGATGGTGCTCCCGTCGCTGGCGTTGATTCTCGGCAGCAGCGCCAGCGCAAGTCCGCACGCAGCGCTGGGGGCAAGCAGGGAAATGAAACTGGTGATGGGGTATGAGCTGCCGCTGGTGCTGGCTTTGATAGTCGTCGTAATCAAGGCCGGTTCGATAAGCCTGGCGGCGATTGCGGCACAAGCGCCTATTGCGAGCATATCCGGCGTGCTGGCGTTCCTTGTGAGTCTATTATGTATTCAGGCCAAACTCGGTTTTGTGCCTTTCGATATAGCCGAATCCGAAACCGAAATCGCCAGCGGGATGTTGATTGAATATTCGGGCGTGCTGCTTGCCCTCTGGAAGATTATGCAGGCGATGATGCTGGTGGCGCTGCCGTTGTTTATGGTGATGGTGTTTCTGGGAGGATTCGGGACGAGCGGCTGGCCGTTGGTCTGGGGAATCGGCAAGTATCTGCTCGTGGTTGTGCTGGCGGTCTTAATCAAGAATACGAATCCGCGAGTGCGAATCGACCAGGCGATGAAGTTTTTCTGGGTGTTCTGCGGGCTGGCTTTGGCGGCTGCGGTGGTCCTTGCGATGGTCGGTAATGCTTACGGGATTGGTTGGCTGTAAGGTGTAGTTATGAGCTGGAAAATAAAAGCGCTGAAGAAATCGACGTGGGTTTTTCACGTCAATACCGGGGCGTGTAACAACTGCGATATCGAAGTTGTCGATTTGCTGACGCCTAAGTTCGACGTTGAAAGATTCGGCATAAAGCTGGTCGGCTCGCCGCGCCATGCCGACGCCCTGCTGGTTACGGGCGTGGTGACGGCACAGGCGGCGCCGCGGCTGCGAGAAGTGTATATGCAGACGCCCAAGCCCTGCGTGGTCTTTGCGATAGGAGCCTGCGCGTGCGGGACGGGAATTTTTCACAAAGGCTATCACGTGGTCGGGCCTGTGGACAAAATAATCAGGGAAATAGACCCCAATGCAATTATAGCATACGTGCCGGGAT
>CAZFHM010000028.1:0-17092 GCA_964518825.1 uncultured Pirellulales bacterium | reverse complement strand
GGCAAAAAGAGTAAAAAAGAGCGGCAAGAAGGCCGTTGCACTGAAACCTGCACAGGAGGAGCGAAAGGGTGTTATCGACCCGTCGATGCCGGTGCAGTACCTCAAAGGCGTCGGGCCTGCACGCGCGAAAGTTTTTGCGCAGCTCGGCGTGCATACTGTTGCGGATTTGCTCGAGTATTTTCCGCGAGACTATAATTTCCTGTCCGAGCCGGTAAAGATAAAACAGCTAAAAGCAGGTCAGAATTTCACCATCATTGCCCTGGTTCAGTCCACCGATTTCAATATGTTCGGCAGAGGCGGGATATTCGAAGCTGCGGCGACCGATGATACGGGTATGTGCAGAATAATCTGGTTTCACGGCGGCTATCTGCGAGACAAGCTAAAGGTCGGCCAGACGATTATGGCTACGGGCAAGGTCACGAAGTACAAGTATCAGCTGCAGATGACCAATCCGAAGTTCCTGATTGTCGAAGAAGACAATCCCAACCCCTTCGAGTATTTCGGAGGCGGAGTTTATCCGGGCACCGCACGATTATCCAGTCAGCAGATAAAGCGTATCATACGGCCTGTGCTTGAACAGATACCCGAACTGATTGACGAATTTTATGATGAGGATTTCCGCAGAAAAGCCGAACTTGTCAGCCGGGCCGATGCGTTCAAATGGATACACATGCCGCCCGATGAAGAACATCTCAAAAAGGCCAGACGCCGGCTGAAATACGATGAGCTGTTTCTCATGCAGTTGGGCCTTGCGCTTCGAAGGTATCGAGTTCAGCATTTCTCAAAAGCTGTCCCTTTGCATCTTACTGAAAAAATCGACCGCCGGATAAGAAAACGATTCCCGTTTTTGCTTACCGAAGACCAGGATAAGGTAATCGCAGAGATTACGGCTGATATGGCAAAGTCTGAACCTATGAATCGCCTGCTGCAGGGCGACGTCGGCTCGGGCAAAACGGTAGTAGCGCTTTACGCGGCGCTTGTTGGCGTGGCGAACAAGCAGCAGGCGGCGATTATGGCGCCGACCGAAATTCTCGCATCGCAGCATTATATCAGTATGGAAAGGTATCTCAAAAACAGCGACGTTCGCAGGGAGCTGATTACCGGCGGCCTGACCGGAACCAAAAGAACGCAATTATTAAAACGAATCAAAAACGGACAGGTCGATATTGTCGTTGGTACGGTTGCTCTGCTGCAGAAAGACATCGAGTTTAAGTCGCTCGGCCTGGTGGTCATAGACGAACAGCACAAATTCGGCGTTCACCAGAGGGCGCAGTTGCGAAAGCAGACCGCGCCGCACTATCTGGTAATGACCGCAACGCCCATACCGAGGACACTTGCGATGACGGCATTCGGAGACCTCGATGTATCCGTTATTAAACACTGTCCGCCGGGCAGGGGTGAGGTCATCACGCGATGGGTCGAAAAGAAGGATAGAATAAAGGCCTACGACTTTATCCGCCAAAGGCTCAAAGCCAAAAGGCAGGCCTATTTCGTTTATCCGCGAATTGCAGGCGATGAGAACGGCCAGGTCAAAGCCGCCGCTGATGAATGCAGGTTGCTCAAAGAAACGGTGTTCCCGCAATTTACGGTCGAGCTTCTGCACGGGCGTATGCGCTCGGCGGACAAACAACGAATAATGACCGACTTTAGAAAAGGCAAAATCGACGTGCTGGTCTCGACCGTCGTCGTCGAGGTAGGCGTTGATGTCCCTAACGCCACAGTTATGGTAATCGAAGAGGCCGACAGGTTCGGCCTTGCACAGCTTCATCAGCTAAGAGGCCGAATCGGAAGGGGACAGGACAAATCATATTGTCTGCTCTTTGCCGAAACCGACAGCGACATCGCCAAAAGCAGGCTGGATATTATGACACGCAGCACAGACGGCTTCGAAATAGCCGAGCACGACCTGCGACTTCGCGGGCCGGGCGAACTGTTCAGCGCCCGCCAGCACGGCCTGCCCGATTTGAAAATCGCTAATATCATCGATGATTACGACCTGCTGATTATGGCCCGCAAATACGCGTTTGAGCTGGTCTCAAAAGACGCGATGCTGACAGGCCCCTCTGATAAGAATATTCGCCGTGCATTGTTGAATAAATTCGGCGACGCACTCGGCCTGGCCGACGTGGCTTGATGGTATTGGACTAAGCCGGAGTCTTTCCATTGACATTTTACTGTCACGGCTATAGTCTATTTGCGGTACGCAAGTTATGATAATAAGTTATAAAGACAAAAGGCTCGAAAAAGTCATCGCAACCGCCAATGTAATCGCCGCGGTACTCGTGGCGGTTTCGTTTGCGATGCTGTTCGGGTACGAAAAGCCTTATCTGCCGCCGCATATCCTTTATATCGCTCAGGCTGTTCTGCTGATTTACTTCGTCACCGAAAAACTTTTGCGGTTTTTCAATGCGCAGTTCAAGTCGGAATTCTTTCGTGTATTCTGGCCGCAGATTCCAATTCTCATCGGCCTTGTCGTAGCGCTCATCGGTCCCAACAGGTGGTTCGGTGCGGATAATCCCGAGGTGGTTCGCGAGGCGGCGATAGGTATCTTCCTGGTGATTCAGGTGGTCTTTAAGGTTTGCCGGACCGTGGTTAACCGCGCAGCGTCGGGCCGAAATCCCACCCTGACGCTTATATCGAGCTTTCTTATTCTTATTCTCATAGGAGCAGTTGTGTTATGGCTGCCCAAGTCGGCGGCTAATGAGAGAATCGAACCTGTCGATGCTTTATTCACTGCCACAAGCGCTACCTGTGTGACGGGATTGATTGTAAAGGATACCGGCGGCGATTTCAGCTTTATGGGACAGGTCGTTATTCTGTCTTTGATTCAGCTCGGCGGATTAGGCATCGTTGTTTTCGGCGCGGTTTTTGCGCTCCTGCTCGGCCAGGCGCTTACAGTAAGAGAATCCGTTGCCATGCAGGATTTGCTCAGTGCGCGGACGGTCAGCCGAATCGGAAATATGATTGCCTTTATTTTTATAGGGACACTTGTATTCGAGGCGGTCGGGGCCGTATCGCTGCTGGGCATGTGGGACAACCAGGCACAGTGGACCGGCGGGGTACAGGAACGATGGTTCTACAGCATATTCCATTCCATCAGTGCGTTTTGCAATGCAGGCTTCAGCTTATTCAGCAACAGCTTTATAGATTACGGCCGAAGCTGGGGCGTTTATACGGTGATTTGTCCCCTGATTATATTAGGCGGGCTCGGCTTTCAGGTCTTGTATGACCTCTGGAGCGTTACGGTTGAGAATGTCAGGCGGTTTCTAAGAAATACTCTCATCAGGCAGACGGAGGTTGCGGTTCGCCCTCCGCTCAGAACCACCCTTCAAACCAAAATCGTCCTGACGGTAAGCGCCGCACTGATTGTCTTCGGCGCCGTTTCGATAATGCTCTTCGAGCACTACGTTGGCGAAGGTTCCTCGAAAAGCGGCGGTATCTTGGGAGCATTATTTCAGTCTATAACTGCGCGAACGGCCGGCTTTAATACGGTTGATATAAGTAGTCTCTCGCCGGCCAGTCAGTTCATTTTGATTTTGCTTATGTTCGTAGGCGGCTCACCCGGCTCGACGGCCGGCGGTATCAAAACGGTGACACTGGCGGTTGTATTAATGACGGCGATTGCGGCCCTTCGAAAGCGAAACGAAGTCGAAATGTTCAAGCGGTCAATAAAGATGGTAATAGTCGGCAGAGCAATAACGGTCGCCCTGCTGTTTGCAGCGGTGCTGTTTACCGCGGCGCTGGCGTTGACCATAACCGAACATTCGAGCGGTTTTAAGATGTCCGAGATTTTCTTCGAGACGGGCTCGGCCCTTGGTACGGTCGGGCTGACCACGGGAATAACGCCGAAATTGACGACTGCGGGCAAATTAATTATCATTGCCGTAATGCTGATAGGCAGACTGGGTCCGCTGACGCTGCTGGCGGCACTGACATTCAACATAAGACCGGCCAAATACAGTTATCCAGACGAAGCCATCATCGTTGGTTAATGTTGCCGCGGCGGGATTGGCGGCGAATTTTTGGGAGATTAGTTATGAAGCGTTTTGCTGTAATCGGACTGGGCAGGTTCGGTAAGAAGCTGGCCATTGCTTTGGCTATGAGCGGGGCGGAGGTCATCGCCATAGACAAGAATCGCGACGAGATAGAGCTTATCCGCGACCAGGTCAGCCACGCGGTGCGACTGGACAGTACCGATGAAGAGGCCCTCAAGGCTCAGGGCGTCGATAAGTTTGACGTTGTGATTGTCGGTATAGGGCAGGGGACGGGCCAGGGCTTCGAGTCGGCTGTTCTTACGGTGGTGAGCCTCAAGCAGATGGGGATAAAGCAAATCTACGCCCGGGCGGAAGATTTGATTGCGGGCGAGGTATTTTCGAAAATCGGCGCGACGGAAGTAATCTATCCGGAAATCGAATCGGCACAAAGGTGGGCGTATAAACTTATCGCGCCGCAGATAGGCGAAAAGATTGACTTTGCGCCAGGCTACAGCCTGGCCAGGGTCAAGGCGCCGGCGAGCTTCGACGGTAAAACTGTGATGGATTTGCAGCTTCGCCAGAAATATAACGTTAACCTGGTTGCGATAAAAAGGGACGAAGAGAGCAAGGCCAAAAAAAGCGAGAAGAGCGGCATTATAAATGTACCTATGCCCAACACGATAATTTACCAGGATGATATTCTGATGATTGCCGGCTCGGATGTAGATTTGGCTAAATTACCACAGGAGTAGGAGAGTAAAATGGCAGAGGAAAACTACTGGCAGGATAATAACGTACAGGTTCAGGACCAGGAATCTGTGGTTGGGGGACGGCCGGCGAAAAAACATTCGGGACTGGGGATAGCTTCGTTCGTGTTATCCGTCATAGCCGTCCTGACAATGTTCGTACTTGTAGTGATGGCGGCAGTTATGGCGGCAAGGACGGGCGAAGAAGTGAATAAGGAGTCGCCGGAGGCTGCCGTGCTCGGTGTGATAGGATGCGGTATAATTGCCGCAGCACTTTTGTATCTGGTCGGTATCGGCCTGGCGATAGGGGGACTGTGCCAGCGAAACAGGCACAAGGTCTTTCCAGTGCTGGGGCTGGTTCTCAATATCGTCTTTCTGCTGGGGATTGCGGGGCTGATGGTAATCGGTATCCTGGCGGCGTAATAAGTGCGTATTGCGTCGCGCGTATTGAGTATCGCGAAGGGCTAAACCACAAATTAACGTGGATTTTCTTCACCGCTGAGTTCGCCCCCTGCTTACTACATGCAGGGGCAGGTGAGACCGCAGAGATTTATTATTTACTAACGACTAAAGCTAACCACAGATTGACACAGATTTAGAAAGAAATCCTAAATTCTAAGTTCTGAATTCGTCTTCGTCGAGACTACGGCGGACAGGCCGGCGAAGATGGCAGGGCTAAATGTGTTTGCGGTTTAAGTTTTGCGATATTCGCGGAGCATTTCGAGCAGGTGTTGCATATCTTCGGGCAAGGGGGCTTTGAATTTTACCATTTTTTCAGTCGTGGGATGTTTAAACTCAATAGTAAATGCGTGCAAAGCACAGCGGGCAATGACGGGTTCTTCCACTACAGGCTCTGCGTCTTTTAACTGCCAGGGATAGACTAACTTTCCGCCGTACATATCGTCGCCGACAATTGGGTGCTTGATATATGACAGGTGCACTCGAATCTGGTGGGTCCTTCCTGTTTTGGGCATACATTTGATTAGCGAATAGCCTCGGAATTGCTCCATGACCTGATAAAAAGTGATAGACTCTTTGCCTGTCTCGGGTCTGATTGCATATTTTTCCCGCATCTTTGGGTGGATGCCGAGCGGTGCGCTGATTTTGTCGGCGGTCAGGTCGGGCGTGCCGTGCACTACGGCAAGATATTCTTTTTTTATTGTACGGTTCTCGAACTGCTTTGCGACTTTCCACTGGGCGGTGTCGTTTTTGGTGATGACCATTACGCCGGTCGTATTGCGGTCGAGACGGTGCACAACACCGGGGCGAAATTCGCCGAGGCCGCTGGACAGCTCGTTCGAGTAATGGGCAAGTGCGTTGACTAATGTGCCGTGAGTATTGCCGCGTGCGGGATGGACGACGAGGTCGGCCTGCTTGTTGAGGATAATCAAATCGTCGTCTTCGTAAATGATATCGAGCGGCAGTTCCTCCGGCATAATTTCTTTGCTCGGCAGTTCTGGCAGGAGAAGCTCTATAATGTCACCTGGTGTGAGTTTGAAACTGGCCTTGACGGGTTGGCCGTTTACTTTTGCCGAGCCTGCGGCAATCTGCTTTTGAATCATTGCACGGCTGAAGTTTGCGAAGCGGTCGTGCAGATACTTGTCGATGCGCCGTGGTTTTATGGTGCGTCCGACCTTGAATGTGAGCGGTTCGTTCTGGTCAGGCATCGTGCCCATTACTCTTCGAGAGGCGAATTAACCGACGATGGTGAGGGCATAATCATGTTCATATCGATGTCGGCCAGCATAATGTCAGGCTCCGGGACCGGCTGCAATATCGGCTGTGGCATGGCCTTGAAGGCGACCATTTGTTTGTAATCGTCCATGATTTTGAGGCGATACTCAGCGGCGGCTGCGGCGGTAGTTGCGGCCAATGCGGGGTCCTGTGCAATTTGCTGATATATTTGTTTGGCCTTATCGAAATTCATGATTTCCTCTTCGCACAGTCCCAGTCCCAGAGTAGCCAGTGCTCTCAGCGAAGGATTGTTCTGCGATTTTTTTATGGCGTTTTCGCAGTCGGCTTTGGCTTTTGCAATTTGTGAGCCGACCGTTTCATTATCGACTCGGCCGGTGCGATAGTGCAGCTCTGCGCGCAGGGCTTCTGCGGATTTGATAAGCGCCAGAGCGGCCATATCGTCGTGGCTGGTGGTGTTTGCGAAGTTCCGCAGTTTGTCGGCGGTCTGAATGAGCATGTATGAGACGTCGAATCCCTGGGCCTGTTGCTGGACTGTCGCAACACGATTTTGCGAAAGCTCCTCGATCAGCCTGGTGAACTGGAATCGCTCATTTATCGAAACCACATTTTTCTGGTAGGCGTTCCATATCCAGACTCCAAGTGCGAGCATTATAACTACCGCAAAATAAATAATCATTTTGATGTTTTCATTGGCCCATTTGGGCAGGTTGGTCAGCCATTCGGCGAGGACGTTGGTTTTCAGTTCGTGGCGATGTTCAGCCTTCATTTGTTTCTCCAATATTCATTAACAGGCGTATAGCTATCGGTTAGCAACAAAGGTGTGTATTGTAGCAGAGGAGCTTTTACCTTGCAATAGAGCATAACGGCGGCTAAAATCGCCGGCCGTCGGGCTCATGGTGAACAATAGTGTGCTCTTTTGTCCATAGAGAAGGTGCTAATGCCGAAATTGTCGAGCTTTTCAACGAGTTTTTTCATTATAGCGGCGACCTGTACAGTCTGTGGTTTGGCTTTAGCCGCTGCGGGCCCCGGGCACAAAGAAACACCAATCAAACCGGCCTTTGTCCTGGATAAGACTCGGTATATAGGCCTGGATGAGATAGAGCCTGGTATGCAGGCGTATTGTTTGACCGTCTTTAGCGGAACACTCGTCGAGAAGTTCGATTTTGAAGTGGTCAGTGTGGTGCGTAATTTTGAGCCGCGTAGAGACGCTATCCTGGTCAAAGGGACCGATGAGCGTTTTGTCCACGCGGGGGTGATTGCAGGCTGCAGTGGTTCGCCGGTTTATATAGACGGGCGAATGGCTGGAGCGCTGGCGTTCGGCTGGCCTTTCAGCAAAGACCCGTTGTACGGCGTCACTCCAATTGAGGAGATGCTCGCAGTGGGCACGGAGGATGGCGGCGACAAGCGGAATATAATGCACCTAACCGTGGATTTTTCCGAGCCGCTCGATTTGGCCCGGGTCGAACAGCAAATCATGTCTCCTCAGCGGCGGCAGGCGGAAACAGCCGGTTCGGGCAAGATGCTGCCGATGCCGGTCGTTGTATCCGGCATACCTGACAGCGCAGCAAGAGAGCTTGACAGTGTGTTGGGTCCGTTCGGGCTTGTGACCGTGGCCGGATTGTCGGGGGGGTCGCAGGATAGCGACCGGAACGTTCAGCTTAGTCCGGGAGCGGTTCTGACTGTTCCTCTGGTCAGCGGTGATATCGACATAGCTGTTGTGGGTACGGTGACAGAAGTTGTCGGCGATGAGGTTTTCGGCTTTGGGCATTCTTTTCTCGGCTATGGTGCGGTCAACCTGCCGATGGCCACAGGTAAAGTTCACACTGTTGTCGCCAACACGATGCGGTCATTCAAGCTGAGCAGTCCCGTTGAAACAGTGGGCACCCTGACCTTTGACGAAGCTGCGGCGGTGCGAGGGCGGATTGGAGCGGCCCCTGATGTGATACCGATGACAATCAATGTGAGCAGGTACAACGACCGCGTGCTCAAGTCGTACGAATGCACAGTTGCAAACAACCGGCTTCTTACACCGCTGTTACTTCGAATGGCTTTAACCGGCGCGTTAACGCAGCGTGGAGATTTGCCGCCTGACCATGCGTTGAAGTATCGGACAACAATCGAGATTGCCGGCGCCGAGCCGATAAGTTATGAGAACATTTCCTCAAATACGCAGGCCTCCGAGCTTCTGACTGAGACTATAGCGCCGGTGTCACTGCTTATGAACAACCCGTTCGAGCCGCTCGAAGTCAAGTCCATCCGGTGCGACGTTGAAGTGTTCGACCAGACAATGTTGGCTGGTATCCGGTCGGTTGACGTGTCGGACTATAAAGTTAAGCAAGGCGAAAAGTTCAGTGTGGGTGTCGTTGTCGAGCCGGAGCGCGGGCCGAAAAAGAGATACACGTTCGATTTGACAGTGCCGGCGGATTTGGAGCCGGGTCAGTATGAAATCCTTATTACGGGAGGCTACGGCTATTATGACTTTCTCACCAAGGCGGCGAGACAGCGGTTTATCGCAGAGGATATCGATACGCTGGTGGAGGCTTTGAATAATATATTGCGCATTCGACGTGACCGGCTTTACTGTATGTTTGTGCTTGCCCAGAGCGGGATCGCACTTGAAAGAGCGGAACTGCCGGACCTGCCGCCGACCAGGGCCATGGTGCTTACCGATGCGACCAGGACGCTGGAGGCGCAGCCTTATCAGCATTGGATTGAACAGAGTATACAGACGTCGCAGGTTATCGGCGGCGGGCAGAAAATCCAGATTGAAGTTACAGAATAGTATTTCTAACAAGCGAGCTGTTTTTGAAATTCGCGGGAATGACTATGAAAAGAATCATTAGTATAGATGTTGCCTTTAGACTTGCCGTTTCGATTGTTTTTTTATTTTGCATGGCTGAGTCGGTATGGGCGGTCACGAGCAAGGTGACACATCACAGCACGGCCGAAGAGCTGCTCGGGGGTGAGACTGAGAATATCATAATAAGCTCCAAGGGAACGCTGCAACTGGGGCGCAAGTGGGAAAGGTTGACAGAAGATTTCAATGACGTCTGGTCGATTAACAGCATCGTGCCGAGCGGCGGCAAGATATATATCGGCACGAGCCCCAACGGGGGGATTTACCGGTACAGCCTCGGCGAAATCGAACGGGTTTATTCGGCGCTGCAGGATAAAAACAAACCAGCCGTGAAACAAAAGGATGAGAACGAAACGAATGATGTCAACGAAGCCGGCAAGGCGGTCGAAGGCGACGAACAGCTTGCCAATGAACATATATTTGCAATGGCGACGGACATATCGGGTCGGCTGCTGGTCGGGATAAGCGGTAAACGATGTGCGTTGTGCAGGCTCGAAGGAAATGAGCTTCGCACGATATATGAGCCGAACGACGCTTTGTATATCTTTGCCGTTAAGGTAGCAGATGACGGTACGATATATCTCGGCACAGGACCGCAGGGCAGGATATACGCTCTGAATTCCTCTGGAAAAGACGCAAGGGTCATATACGACAGCAGCGATAAGAATATTATGTCACTGGCGATTGCCGACGATGGTTCTTTACTGGCCGGCAGCGACACTCGCGGCCTGGTGTACAGGATAGACCCCGACAAGGGTTCGGCGAGGGTTCTTTATGACAGCGAGCAGCCGGAGGTGACGGCGATTCTGGTTACGCCGCAGGGCGAGATTTACGCTGCGGCCACATCGGCGCAGGTGGTTGCGGCGCAAAAACAATTTGCTCGGCAGGCTCCGCTTGCAGGTCGGCCTGAAGCCGTTCCCGAAGAAGAGCCGGACGATGGCAGTACCGGCAAAAGTTCAACACAGCTAAAGATAGCCAATACAAATAAGAACAACCAGTCACAAGGCCGGTCGGAGGGGCCGAGCAAAAAACCACCCAAGCCGGAGATGGTCAGTCATGTGTATAAAATATCAGCCGAGGGATTTGTTACGGACGTTTTCGCCGAGGCGGCGGTTCTGTTCACTCTCGGGCAGCAGGGCCAGCAATTGCTGCTGGGTACGGGAAACGAGGGGGAGCTTTTTACGGTTGACCCGGTCACGGAGGATTTGGCTGTGGTTTATAAGGATAAACAGGCTTCGCAAATTACCGCTGTTGCGGTGCTCGGCGAAGATATTTATATCGGCACTGCTAATCCGGCGAAGCTGATTAAATTAAGCGGCGGTTTTGCCGAGGAGGGTACTTACACATCAGGCCTGGTGGATGCGTCGCAGCCGGCCGACTGGGGCAAGCTGCAAATCGAGGCTGATATTCCGCAGCAGTGTAAAATCACGGTTGCTGCGCGCAGCGGTAATGTCCAGGATGTGAACGACCCGACATTCTCAGACTGGACCGAGGCGGTTGAGGTTGACGGGCCGGTGCAGCTGCGCTGTCCGATGGGCAGGTTTTGCCAGTATAAGTTGACGCTCAGTACGACTGACGGCTCGTGCAGTCCGGTCGTTCAAGATGTGGCAGTGGCCAGTACTATTCCAAATCTTGCACCCAATGTCCAGGAGGTGACGGCGGAGCGAAGCGATAAGCCTGATAAGCAGGGCTGGTTCGAAATAAAGTATAAGGCGGAGGATGATAACGGTGATACGCTCATCTATAAAATAGATTTCAGAAAACTCGGGCGACAGGTGTGGATTGAACTGGCCAAGGACGTCGAGGAGCCTTCTTACGAATGGGACGGCAGGACGGTTGAAGACGGCCGATATGAAATCAGGGTGACCGCGAACGACGAGCGTTCGAATTCGGTCGAGACAAAAATGACGGCGAGCCGCGTCAGTGAAGCTGTTGTGGTGGATAATACCGGGCCGGTGATTGAGGTACATTCTGTCGATGGCGGCGGAATGGCACTGACGGGGCCGGTCGAGATTCGCGGTGATAAAGCGAAAATAAAACTCGCGGCGGTTGACCAGCTCAGCGCTATCGAGGAGGTTGCTTATACTGTAGACAGTGACAAGGACTGGAATACGGCGATTCCGCAGGATTTGGTTTACGATACTACAGAAGAGCAAATCACAATTGGACTCGAAGAACTCGAAGCCGGTGAACATGTCGTGTCCATACGGGCAAAGGACAGCATGGGTAATACGACTTACAAGACTGTCGAACTTAATGTGACGGTGAAATAATAATCGTGGCATTTTATGCGTTCTGTTGATTATGACGAAATTGTCAAGGCGGTTGAACAGCTGTGTATAGCTGCGGCGCATGAGCTGCCGGATGACGTTCTTGACGCACTCGAGCAGGCTGCAAAGCGCGAATCAAATCCGAAGGCCAGGCGGGTAATCGAAACGCTGATTGAAAACGCCAAAATCGCCAAATCGGAAAGCATTCCGCTTTGCCAGGATACGGGACTGGCCGTAGTGTTTGTCGAGCAGGGCGGCGGCGTTGTAGTTAAACCGCCAAACGACAAGCCTGACGCCACGCTTTACGATGCAATCAATGACGGCGTCAAAGCCGGTTATGAGAAAGGCTATCTTCGCAGCAGTGTCGTGGCTGAGCCTTTGAATAAGCGCACCAATACCGGCAGTAATACACCGGCAATTATTCATTACGAGCAGGTACCGGGTGATAAACTCAAACTTACGGTTATGACCAAAGGCGGCGGTTGCGAAAATAAGAGCCGGTTCAAGATGTTCAAACCTACTGCCGATTTGAATGAAGTTGTTGACTGGATAGCAGACGTGGTTAAGTCCGCGGGTGCTGACGCGTGCCCGCCTTTAATAGTCGGAGTAGGAATCGGCGGGAATTTCGAGTTAAGCTGTATCCTTAGTAAGAAGGCCCTTCTGCGAAAACTCGGGACAAGGAACAACGATAGTTTCTATGCACAGCTCGAGCGTGATTTACTTGAGAAGATTAACCGGTTGGGTGTTGGTCCAGCCGGCCTTGGCGGGGATACGACGGCACTGGATTGTATGATTGAGTTCGCCCCCTGCCACATCGCATCATTGCCCGTCGCCGTCAATATCGAATGCCACAGCCACCGACACAAAACTATCATCTTATAACAAGTCATAACGGAATATAAGTAAGCGTTCAAAACAGGGTGAGCCTGCAACATTTCGTTTTTGGGTGAATGACTGCCGTAGCAGCGTTATTAATAGATGACCTCGGCGTTTTTGGCGTAATCAGCGATAAAAGAATCTTCACTTTCCCATTCCTGCGGAGTCATAGCGACGGCCTCTATGGGCTGAAAAACTTTATAAATAGCGCCAGACAATAGGTCAATTCTCTGCCAGTAGCTTTTCCCTTCAAAATCCTCGGAGATAACAACTAAATCTATATCGCTGTCCGGGCGGTAATTGCCGGTAGCATACGAACCGTAAAGCAGGATTTTCTGAGGCTTGATACCCGCGGATTCAAGTGCTTTTTTGAAATCCGAGATTACTGTTAATACTGTTTTTTTATCCATTCCAAGAGTTCAATCCTTTCCGCCGACTCGTTTCAAACCGTAATCTCCATTAACCGGTCATCTTTCTGGATTTTGTATTCTTCGATATCAACGGACAGGCACCCCTCTACCGCTTCGTAGATATTTTTCAAAAGCTCCTCGAATGAATCGCCTTGCGTAACGCAGCCGGGGATGGCTGGAATCTCCGCCCAGTATCCCCCTTCTTCAGCTTGATGTATGATAGTTTTTAATTTCATAATTCCACCTCTTTACTTGTCTTTTATTATACTATATCTGCGGCTCTTGAGGCAAGGTTTTTAATTGTTCGGCGCAGAGGTTTGCGAGGCAGATGTATTGTACGGCGGTTAGTTGTTCGGGTCGGCTGTGCGGCTCGACGCAGGCCACTTCAAAAAGTTGCGGCCAGTTGTGTATCTGCTCCAGACGTCCCTGAGCGAGTTTCGTGCAGGCCCTGAGCATTTTACGGCGGTGGCCGATGAACAAAGAGACGACCTCGGACAATGTTTTCATATCGTGAATGCGCCGGATTTTTTCCGGCTGACGCGTGAAGCTTACGATTGCCGAATCGACCTGAGGCTCGGGCCAGAAGACGCTCGGCGGCAGTTTTCTTTCGATTTTTATCTTACCCGTCGCGGTCAGCAGAATGCTCAGGCTGCCGTAGTCTTTATTGCCCGGCGGGGCGGTCATTCGCTGGGCCACCTCTTTCTGCACGGTGACATACATGCAGTCGGCCTTTACCGGTCCGGTTACCAGGTTCAGCATAACCGGACAGGCGACACTGTAAGGCAGATTGGAGACGAGCATAAGCCTGCCGCTGTGCTCGTCGCGTGCGCGGCGCAGAGCGTCGATGACCACAGAAGCAATCGTGTTCTTGTTCTTGAGAACGTCGCATACGATAATCTGCACGTTGTCATACCGGGCAAGCTGCTCTGCGGCGATATTGGCAAGGGTCTGCTCAATCTCAACTGTGATTACCTTAGCGCACTTTTCGGCAAGGGCCCCTGTCAGCGAGCCGGTTCCGCATCCGACTTCCATTACCACGTCGTTGCTGTGTATATCAGCTAAACTGACCAGCAGTCTCATCAGGTTCAGGTCTATGAGGAAGTTTTGTCCGCGGCGCTGATTGGGTGAGAAATTTATCGACGAAAGTAGCTGCTGGATTTGCTGCTTAGTATGCATTTGAAGAATCGGCCGAGTGGACAGCGAGTTCTTTTTTAGTTTGTGCCATTCGTATGGCCGTCGTGATGGCGGCTTTCATGCTTGCATGGTCGGCGATTGATTGGCCTGCGATATCGAAGGCTGTGCCGTGTGCCGGTGATGTCCTGATAATCGGGATGCCGAGCGTAATGTTAACGGCTTCGTTGAACGCGAGCAATTTGACCGGTATCATTGCCTGGTCGTGGTACATTGCGACGACGCCGTCGAATTCGCCTTTTACGGCGCGCATAAAGAGTGAATCGGCAGGGAAAGGCCCATCGCAGTTAATGCCCTGCTCCTGGGCAAGCAGAATCGCTGGTGAGATTATCCTTCGCTCCTCGTCGCCGAACTGTCCGTTTTCGCCGGCGTGTGGATTGAGAGCGGCTACACCTATACGCGGATTCACATAGCCGAAGTAGTCTTTCAGCGCGTCGTTGAGCAGGTCAATCGGCTCGAAGACACAGCCGATTGTGAACTTGTGCCTGACCTCGAACAGCGCTTCGTGAATGGTCGCCAGGGCGACTTTGAGCGGACCGGCTGCGAACATCATAGCCTTGTGTTTGATTTTACACCGCTCGGCGAACAGTTCGGTATGGCCCGGCCATTTTGCACCGGCCAGCTTCCAGCTTATCTTGCTGATTGGCGCGGTTACTACGGCGTCAATAATTCCGTCTTTGGCGGCGTCGATAGCGTCGGTGCAGAATCGAAGCGAGGCCTCACCGCCGATTCGGCTGGGCTCCCTGACCCATGGCGGCAGTGAATACTCATCGTAATCGGCGACGACCACCTTATACGGATATTCTCTGCTGATTTTTTCGTGCTGGTGACGTCCCCAATAGGGCTGCAGCTCAGCCCTGTCGGCGGCGTATCTCAACTGCTCGTCCATACCGAAGATAATGAACTTGGCGGATTTGCGAACATCCGGTTCGGCCAGGGCCTTGACGATGACCTCCGGGCCGATGCCGGCCGGTTCGCCCATCGTGATGCCTATGACGGGCTGGTCGGTAATCGAATTGTTTGCGTTTATATTGTTCACTTGTTCAGCTTAAATAAGACTATTGAGAATACTTCGTCAATTTAGAAGCCCATCTCCTGTAGTTTTTCGATTGACATATTATCTTTTTTCGGCAAAACCTGCTGCAACTGCTTTTTGACGGCTTTTATTATGAGGTCGGGTTCGATATTGACCAGACAGCCGACTTTCGAATTTTGCAGGTTCGTGCTGCTGATTGTTTCGGGTATTACGGTTACTTCGAAGCCGTTCTTATCCAGGCCCGCGATAGTCAGCGAAATTCCATCGACCGCAACCGAACCTTTGTTTACCATCTGTTCGAGCAGGTCGGTATTTGCTGCGAAACGAATGCGCCAAAATTTACCTTTTCGGTCGATATTTTCAATTCGAGCGGCGCCGTCGATATGGCCCTGGACGAAGTGTCCGCCGAGCCGGTCGTCGGCTTTTAGCGCCCGCTCTATATTTACGATTGCTCCGGGCGCAAGTTTGCCCAGCGTTGACTTTTCTAAAGTTTCACCGCTGACGTCAAAGGCTGCGACCTTTTCCGTAAGCTCGGCGATTGTAAGGCAGGCGCCGTTTACGGCGATACTGTCACCGCGGCTGCAATCGGCGGCCATCGGGCCCAGCTCGACGGAAAGTCGCATCGCACCGGCGAGATGTTGTATCCTGTCGATGCGGCAAAGGGCTTCTATAAGACCTGTGAACATAGCCTGTTACATCAATTAATATAATACACAACAACCTGTTGCCAAGACCGTATAAAACGCTAAAATCAATTATAAGTTAAGCAGTACCGCCATTCAACAACAATAGCACAAGGGGCAGCAGGCATCATGGACACATTCTGGCTCAAAGTAGCAGCGGTTATCGTTGTCATATTCGGTGTAATTATCGGCGTTAACATGCTCATGCCGGACAAGCAGGACGAGCCGAAAGAGCCGCCGAAAACTATTTATGACATGGCTGAGAAAGACCGTAAAGAGCTATTGGCTGCGCCAAGCGCCAAAGATTTTGGCGATAGCGAAAAACCCGAACAGCAGAGTGAGTCCGCTGAGGGTACAGAGCAGCAGGACGGTCAGACAGCCCCTGTTGTCGTGGAACCCGAAAAACCAGCGGAGCCGACGGTGCTTTATTTTAAGGAAGTGTCGGAAATAGAAAATATTGAGGCGGACCGTATCCTGCAGATGATTCCATCGTGGCGGACTATAGGAAGAATGCCTTTCACCGGTTACAATGCCATGGTCGAGTCCTGCCGGCTGCTTATGGAAAGATGGCCCGGCAGCCGGTACGATTACATGGCTCGAAGGGCACTTAGTGAAGTGCCGCAGCGTTTCTGGGGACGTTACCAGATAACGGACAAAGAAATTGACCTGGAATATTTCAAAAAACAACGGCCCGACACAATACAATATACGGTCACGGAGGATGATTAAATGTCAACGACGGTTAATGCTCAGGATATACCGGTAATATCAATAACGGCCCGTTGTCTGCCGGAAGCGTGGGAAAAGGCTGTGCTGGCGGTGTGGGACGATGGGCTTGAAATAAAGACTCAATATGATAAACCCGACGACCCGCCGAGTAAGGACGCCACGGTGATGATTACGGTGACGGAGCCTTTTGCCGAGCCTCGTATCCACAAGAATTTCCCGGGCGGGCCGACCGAACTGGAATCGTATCTGCAGGAAGTTATCAGCGGTATTCACGACCACTGGATAGACCCGGCCGCGGGCAAGTGGACTTATACATACCATGAGCGTCTTTTCGCGTACAGCCCGACGGAAGATTTGAAAGATGCCGATTCCCCGAGACCTTTTAGAAAAGTCAATCAGATTCAATATATCATCGACGCCTTGTCGAAGGCTTTTTACACCAGAAGGGCGCAAGCCGTAACCTGGATGCCGACGTCCGACCCTCGGACGGACGACCCGCCCTGCCTGCAGAGAGTATGGTGCAGACTCGTTGAGACTCAGGACGGGCGGATGTGTCTGAATATGAACACTCACTGGCGAAGCAGGGACCTTTACAAGGCCTGGTTTATGAATGCTTACGCCTTTA
>CAZFHM010000027.1:10960-17209 GCA_964518825.1 uncultured Pirellulales bacterium | reverse complement strand
GGCCGTTGAATAGATATCGCCCGCAGCGAGAACCAGGCTGACCTTGCCGTCTGCATCATCGGTATAAAGACGGCTGTCGTCATAGTTCTTGACCCAGTTCTGGTTGTCGCCGCTCGATGTGACCTCAACATTGACGTGGCTGTTCTCCCGGCTAATCATCACTGTGTCGCTGGCCGCCATTACAACATAAGCTCCCGGTTCGTCGGCGTATATCTTACCCCTGTTGAAAACGTTCTTACCGATGAGGGCAAGCGTTTCATCTACGTGTATCTTGCTATACTTCTTCAATTCTATATCGCCGGTAACGCCGGTGTAATTAAAGCTCAGAGGGTCAAAACCCAGACCTGCAGCCATAAACGTGGCCGGGTCTATATCAGAGCCGACCGCTGCGAAGCTTCTTGCCTGGACAAAAGCGCTGCCGCCAAAAACAATACCCTGCGGGTTGGACACGATAACAAGCCCCTTGTTGCCTTTTAGAATACCGTTGAAGTTTGTTACTCCTCCGGAAACGCGGTTCAGTACCGCAAAGTTCATACCGTCCCGGTCGAACGTGACTGACTGGCCGGGAACCGTGTTGAAATTCTGCCAGCCAATCACCGCGCTCGGTGTAAGCAAATCGATGGTCGCATTGTTGCTGCCACCCACGGCATCGATGATGGCATCCCCACCCTGTAAGGTGTAGCCGCCGTCGCCGATACCGGCAAAGGCACCGAAAGGTATACCTAAAAACATCAGGTTTACGAGCACCCAGATAACCATCTGCCGCAGGTAGTACCTCTTAGAAATTTTCCTCATGGTTTCCATTGTAGTTCCCCTTTATTTATACACGCACAATTCTTTAGTTCCTTCTTGACTCTTATGCTTCCTTAGAATCGGTCAACAAGACCGAATGCTTTCTTGGGTTCCCATTTTGCGAAATATAGCAAAATGGGGTCCCTTCATTAGTTACCACCTCAACATAAAGCTGGCGTTTACACGTCCCTTGCCTTCTCTCGTATCGTCTGTCGGCTTGAGAGGATAACCGTAATATACGGCTCCACTGAAGTTGTCACCCACCTCAAGCAAGGCCCCGATGCCTATAGACAGCAGGTTCACGTGCCTGCGCTCGCCCAGAGCAGCTCCACCCGGATTCGGATGATTTATTGTCGTCCTGCCGAAATCGAGGAAGCACAGAGGCGCAGCCTTTTTAATCTCGAGCGGGTCCTTCTCCTGCTGCTTCATCTGCTCTTTTTCCTCGGCGGTCATGGCTGCCTTGTCGGCTGCAATCAGGTCGTATTCATACTGCGCAGAACCGAGAATACCGCCGTCAGCCACTACCTCATACTCGTCGTATCCTCGGACCGTATACATACCGCCGAATGACGTCATCTTGGCCGGAACCAGTCTTTCGTTCGAGCCTATCCACCGGAGGGTGCCGCTCACCCTGTGGACCTTGTTGGGGTCCAGGTACTGGCTGTGTCGTGCGGAGAAGTCATAGATGGCAAAATCACTCTTGGCGCCTGTTCGCGCACGCCCGAAAGCGGTC
Source organism: uncultured Pirellulales bacterium (assembly GCA_964518825.1). Classification (GTDB taxonomy): domain Bacteria; phylum Planctomycetota; class Phycisphaerae; order Sedimentisphaerales; family Anaerobacaceae; genus JBBABK01. The sequence goes on along the minus strand of CAZFHM010000027.1, from coordinate 15,684 downwards.
GCATTGGACTGGCCCATCCCGCTTTGCCAGTAGTCAAATACGAAACTCGAATTGGACATATCGGTGCGGCGGTGCAGGTCAAGCCCCCAGCCCCACATCCAGAATCTGACGTCTGAGGCCAGAAACTGCGGGAATAACGACGGCGTGACCTTGCTTCTGTCGTACTCGACCATGCCTTTAACATCGAAGAACCATCCGTCGCCCAGCAAAGGCGTCCTCCCGTCGGTTTGCAGGGCGTTATAACGCAGGATACCGCCGACAAAACTGCCGTTACCTATGAAATTGAACGGCCCGGCGTCCGGATTGATATCATATTGGCTATAGCCGGCATATGTCTGGAATCGCAGCTTCGGACCCATAATGGGTATATCATAACTGCCGAAAATCGCATATTCGTTGTCAATGTCTTTGTCCCACGGCGCCTGGAAAATGGCCGCGAACGTATCATCGTAACCCAGCAGGTTCGTATTAATCACGCCAACGCGGGGCGTCCACCGCCTGTCTCGCGTGCCGGAATTGTCTATCTGCATGAAGTAATGCCACGGGCTGGCTTCATATACGTCGTACTCCACCGCCAGGGTATTAGGCTGTGCGCCCTTGGTCACCGTTGCCGAAACATACCTGTCGGGGTTTTGGTTTAGAAGGTTCACAAAATCATTCAGCTCTTTCTCATTGGCCACGCCGCCGGCCTGAACCGGTGACCATTTCTCCACCGCCGATTGTCTAAGGTAGCCCTTTTCCTTCATATTCTGGTCGGCATCATACGACCTTACTGTCACCGTCGTTACAGGGGCTTCCAGAACCTCAACCAGCAGCACGTCATCTTTTAGCTGATTAGCTCCGGCCATCGCGCTCTTGGGAACATACACATAAATACCTGCGTAGTTATGCTCCTTATACAATGACAGGACGTACGTCGTAAAGCCCTGCATCATCCTTGCGCTGACCTGACGAGGCGCACCGGGATTCAGCATTACTTCGTTAATCACCTTGAAGTCATACAAATCCTCAGTGTCGCTCTGAGAAAGCGGCATACCCGATGCACTCCATATCAAAGGCATCTTGTTGATTATCTCAGCCGTTGTAACAAGTATGTTGCCGCTGAGCTCAACTCGACGAACAGCCATCTTGGGAGTGTTATCCGCAGGCAGGGTAACGTCCGTTGTCCTTGCCATAGCCGACGCATGCCTTGCCTTTGCATTGGCCTTTGCCGCCTCCGCTTTATACTCGTTTTCAGCGACCGTCTTTTGCTGACTTATCTCTGCCTTCTGCTCAGCCTGCATCTGCTTGACAGACGCAACAGCGGATTTATATTTCTCGCTCAAATTGAGCTGCTTCGATTTGTACTCGGTTTCAAGCGAAGCCTTGTCCTCGGCGGCAGCCATTTTATCTTTATACTCAGCCGCAAGCGCAGCTTTGTCCATTTCATATTTACTCTTGAGCTGCTCCAGCTTCGCCTTTGCATCCGCAGCCTGCTGCGCAGCCTTGGCGTCCAGCTCGGCCATCTTCGCCGTCATCTGGTCCTTGGCCGCTGCTATCTCAGCCTGGGCCTGCGCTTTAGCTTCAGCGTCTATCTGTGCAAGCTTTTCCGCCTCAGCCTTTGCTGCTGCGAGGTTCTCGGCCCTTTGCCGTTCCATCTCAGCTTCCTGACGCTTAATCTTCTCTGCTTCTTCCTTCTTTTCTTTCAGCTTCTCCGCCTCTTCCGCCTTTTTGTCCAGTTTCATCCTGGCTTTTGCTTCGGCTTTGGCCTTTGCATCGTCGCTCGTATCTGCGCCAATCGCAGTACCGGCACAAACCAGTACCGCTAAAGCCAGAAGTAAACAAATTGCCGTGAACCTTTTTGGCCTACTCATATCCGTTCTCCTTAAAGTACTTACACCATGTCTTAACTCTGGACTTGTTACTAACGCCTCCCTTATCCTTCCTTGACCACAATTCTACAGCGCCTTCCCTCTCAGCCCAGAAAAAAACACACACCACCGCTGCAATAGGTGTAGGTACTCATTACGGCAGTATACCTTTTCCGGGCCCTTCTTGTCAACGAAATCTTTCCCAGCTACCCCGTATTACCTATCTTTACGGGCAGCTTCCGATAATTATGCACTCTAACCCGCTAAAACCTCGATTGCGGGAAAGTAAAGATTCTCAAGCCACAATGATTCCGCAGAACAATTCGCGGCCACCTTGGTTCTTCCTCACGATACATATAGATATCTATTCCAATTAACCAAGGCACTCAAATAGCTTTCCCAGGCTCTCGACGCCTACGATTAGAATATATCCGTGCCGATAGTTATAGAACAACCTCTTCCCAAATTAAAGAAAAAAAGCTTTTTTTCGCAGATTTTTTTTGGCCGGCCTGAACGGCTAACATCCGGGCCGGGAATAACATACGCCTGCACCCCCGCCGCTTTATCACACTTGCAATAACCCCCTTGCCTACTATAATATCCGTTTGCCCGTTTGCCGGGCATATAAGCAATATAAACACAGCGGCTCAATACAATCTTTTGTACAAAGGAAGCCCCGCTTGAAAACACCTGTTTTACGGCGACCCTGACTTGAACCAGACTCTAAAAAAACGCATCCCAATTACTCATATACAAAAGCTCATCGCACAAAGGATGCTCACTTCAAAGCAGACCAAGCCGTGTTTCTACATACAGCTAAGAGCCGACATCACCGAATTGATGGACACCAGACACCAGCTCAAAAAAGCGACCGGCGTCAAGATTACCACCAACGCTTTTTACATTCGAGCCCTTGCCCGCGCCGCACTGAAGTATCCTTTGGTACTCGGCAAAGTCGAGGGCGACAACATCAGAATCGCCGGCTCCGTTAATGTTGGTTTTGCAGTCAACGCACCACAGGGACTCGTCGTACCCGTTATGAAAAATGCTCAGAATATGACTTTGGCCGATATCGCAAAAGCTGAAAAATCGCTGACCGAAAAAGCGCGTGCAAATAAACTTGCCCTCGATGAAGTAACGGACGAGACCATCGCCCTGAGCAATCTCGGCGCTTACGGAATCGATTCGTTTATCGGTATCGTCCCGCCGCCGGCCAGCGTGATTTTAGCAGTCGGTAATACACTGCACCAGGCCGTTGTCCGAAACGGGCAAATATGCGAGCGGAAAATGGTCAGTCTAAGCCTCGCAGCAGACAATACCATAATCAGTCCCGACTACGCCGCCGGATTCCTCAACCACACCAAAGAGCTGCTTCAAAACCCGGCATCTCTCGAAGACTGACGATGTGCTTCAGGACACGCCGAGCCTCAGCCGAAGTGTCCTGAGATTAACAACGTCCTGTTTGTTATACAAAAGCAGTTTATCGAGCGACTCACGGTCGTCGTCGTTATAATACCGCCACCACAGCCTTACCGCCATGTAACCGTCTATCTCCGGAACTTTCCTGTTTATTCCGAGTCTGCGCTCGACCGCCTTTAAGCCGCCTTTGAGATTGTGCTTCCAGCAGTCGTACATCAGGTCCCTGTGCTCGACGACCTGCTTGAGGTCAACGTTAAGTCCTGTCTTTATGAACGGCAAATCGAACCTGCTGCCGTTATAGGTATAAATCCGCTCCACACCCTTAAGCATCCGCAACAGTTTTCGCTCGGACAGGTTATTGCCCATAAGCTGAACCGTCACCACCCGCCCGGCCGTTTCAATACCGATACCTATAACCGTTATCTCGCAGTACCCCCTGCTCAGCCCGGTAGTCTCAATATCCAGATACGCCCTTCTCGCCATAAGATTTGATACTCGATTCTTGATTATAGTGCCTGATATTGTAGGGTGCTAATCTGCCATCCGGCTATTCTCGAAACCTACACTGTAAAATCCCTCACTTCAAATCGCAGCGTTTTCTGTTTAATTTGGGTACCTAAATTCGAGTCGTGTCGTGAATAGCGTAATCTTGTTTTGATGAGGCCGGTTTTTGACTGCCTTTGGGTAATTCGATTGATATAAAGAATTCAATTCGACTCACAGTGCTTATAGAAGATTCAGTCTTGCCGCTAACACCTGCACCAATTGAGCATACGCTTATGCCCGCTTTACCACTTGTTTCGGCTCCTTCGACGGCGGTTACTGCAACATCAAATTCCACTCTCTCAATCACCTTATTCCAAGGCGCTATCACAGCATCTTGAGTCTGTATTGCCTGTTGCGATTCTTTAATCCCGTCAATAATTCCCTTAAGGGTCTCAGAAACAAAAATCTCTCAACTCCATATCCTGACACCTTTCTTGTTCTTTTTAGCTATCTCAGCATTTCCTCGACAGCTTTTTTGAGTGTAGGCATTTCATTGACAACGATATTCCAAACTGTATCCATATCGAGGCCGAGATAATCGTGCACAAGGATATTGCGAAAGCCGGCTATTCTGTACCATTCGATACCAGGCCGGCTGTCTTTGGCTTCGTCCGAAAGACGCTGAGTGGATTCTGCTAAGACCTGAAGATTTCTCACAATGGCATCTTGCAGCAAGGGCGAGTTCAGGAATTCCTGCCTGTCGGTGTCGCTAAGATATGTCTCGATTCGTTCAATGCATTCTTTTATATGGATAAGATACAGGCGGTCGTCTTTCATATCGGCCTTGCCTCACCCATGACCCGGTCTTTGATATACCAATGCAGCCCATTTTCGGTAACAATATCGACGTTCCGCCCCAGAAGACTCTGCAAATCCATTAGAAGGCCGCCTAAGTCCATCAGTGACCTG
>CAZFHM010000027.1:0-10950 GCA_964518825.1 uncultured Pirellulales bacterium | reverse complement strand
TCAACAAGAAAATCCACGTCACTGTCAGGCCGGTCCTCACCTCGAATTACAGAGCCAAAGACCCGCACTTTTCTCGCCCCGTAACGTGAAGCAATCTTCAGAATTTCCTGGCGTTTCTGCTTTAGTATCTGTTCAATGCCCACGGCTGGATTCTCCATCTGTTATCTGTTGCGACTGCGGGACATTCTGCGGACTTTGCTTCCCATGCGATTGGTTCTGTGAAACCTCCTGAATCCCAATCGCAGGCTCATTGCTTTTCGCCTCGCCGAGCTGTGATTCGAGCTGTTCATCCATCGCTGTTATATCGGCGGGAACCTCTTTGCCGAAATCGGGCATCTCAACACGACTGTAGAACCCCTCCTCATCCAGCAGGAACTCCGCCACTTTTTGATAATCCTCCGCGCCGTGACACGTCGGGGCATATTCGAATATGGTCTTGCCGTAGCTCGGCGCCTCAGCCAGTTTAATATTCCTGCGTATCGCCACAGGCAGTATCCGCGCCTCGGCCCAGGCACAGTTCGTCCCGCGCGCCTGCTCGAGGAACTGCTCGATATCGGATTTTACCTCCTTCGGCAGTGACGCCCTGCTGTCGAATATGCAAAGCAGTATCCCCTTGACCCGAAGTTCAGGATTAATTCGTTTATTGACAAGGTCAACTGTTTGAAGCAGTTTGCCGAACCCCTGCAACGCCAGAAAATGCGGCTGAAGTGGAATCAAAACCTCTCGCGCTGCTGCAAGAGCATTTAGCGTCAACAACCCCAGCGATGGCGCACAATCTATAATCAGAAAATCGAACTTATCATCGGCATTGGCTATAGCCTCTCGCAGAATCGTCTCACGCCCCACCACACTGACCAGTTCCGTCTCCGCCCCGACCAGGTTGACATTGGCCGGCGCCAGCCAAAGGTTAGGCCGAACCTGTATCAGCTCCTCTTCGAAATTCCCGCCGCCGGTCATAATCCGGTAAGACCCGGTCTCTATCGATTCCGGCTCAATTCCAAGGTGTATCGTCAGATGCGACTGAGGGTCGAGGTCTATCGCCACGACTCGGCAGCCCGACTGCGCCAATGCCGCCGCCGCGTTGGCGACCGTCGTCGTCTTGCCCACGCCCCCCTTCTGATTTAATACCGCTATCTTCCGCATAATCGCTGATTATATTGATTACACTGATTACGCTGATTCTTCCCGAGTTTTATTTTCTGAATTAATAAGCCTTTTATATTGAAGGGATCTAGCGCCGAAATTAATTAACAGTCCGGTTTCAACACCGCTTGCTTTTAAATAACTTACAACCTGGACAGCATCAATTTCGCCGAGTTCTTTTGCCGCTTTCAACTCGACAATTACTTTCCCCTCTACGAAAAAATCACAAACAAATCTCTTTATGATTTTGTTACGATAAAAAACTGGCAACTCTTTCTGCCTCTCGAACTGTACTTCTTTCAACTTGAGCTCTATCGACAATGCCTCTTCATAAACACTCTCCAGAAATCCCGCTCCGAGATTTCTATGAACTTCCATTGCAGCACCTATAACGCCGCCAGTGGTCTTACTGGCAGTATATTGATTTTTGACTATTGCCGGCAACTCAATCTACCTTTTTCTTTAATTAAAAATCAGCGTAATCAGTGATTAACTTTATATATTTTAATAATCAGCGTAATCATTTAAATCAGTTCAATCAATGATTCAGTCTTTTCATTACCGCGTCGAGCACACCATTAACAAACGCCGGCGACTGGGCCGTGCTGAACTTCTTGGCAAGCTCCACCGCCTCATTTATAACCACCTTCGGCGGAATGTCCTCGCAGCACGTAAGATGATACACCGACATCCGCAGAATACTCTTATCCACCGGCGACAAACGCGACAGTCTCCATTTTATACTTGCTGCGCCTATCAGCTCATCTGACCGGGCCAGATTCTGCCACGCGCCTTTGGTCCACTCCATCGCCAGGTGCCTGATTGAATCGTCCGGCTCATTCTCGACAAAAAAACCGCCGAGAAAATCCAGCAGCTCCTGTCCCTGGACGTCGAGCTGATAAATCGCCTGCATCGTCAGTTCCCGGGCTCTGGTTCGCTTGTCCACACGTGCCTCAACTATACGAATGTCAAACAGCTAATAAAAATTACTTTTATATCTGTTCGAGAACGTCAGCAAGCTCCATCGCCGTCATCGCAGCATTAGCGCCGGCATTACCCAGTTTCGTCCCCGCCCGGTCCACAGCCTGCTCAAGCGTCTCGCACGTAAGCACACCGAAAATCGCGGGCGTCTTGCAGTCGTAATTAATCTGACCAACGCCCCGCACCACCTGCTGACATACATAGTCGTAATGAGAAGTCTGTCCCCTTATCACCGCGCCGAGACAAAGCACCGCCGCGTACTTGCCGCTGTCGGCAAGCCTCTTGGCCGCCGATGTTATCTCGCACGCGCCGGGCACCCACACCACCAGTATCTGCTCATCAGTCGCGCCGTGCCGTTTAAGACAGTCGATTGCTCCGTCGAGCAAACGGGCCGTTATAAACTCGTTGAATCTGCTCACAACGATAGCGTATATTCCTTTGCCGGCTGCCAGTTGTCCTTTTATCTGATTAACCATTATATTGTTCTCCAATTGGCCTTTTTATCGCACCTGAAATCTAAAAGTCACAAGTGACCACAACGTCGTATTATAAGACTTACCCAAACGCGTTTCCAGAAAAACACCTTGCTCGGCCGCGCTCAGTCGCTTCGACGTCCGGCCCCGGCCGCATAAGCCCAAGTATAATAGTGGCTTACGGCTCAACATGCAACTACCTTTTTGCCGCAAGTCCCCAGCCCGTTACCATGACCCGAAATAACCTAAGCCGCTAATCTCAATCGCCGATAAGCAATCCGGCTGCGGCACGCTCCGCCGTGACGAGTTGGTTTATCGGTGTTTCTACACCCGGGGTATGGTAAATGAGTATTGACGACATGGACATGGTTTTTAATTCGTACGACAATGCCGAGCACAAGGCTCGCAAGGCATACGAGCTATACGAAGACGGCGATGTGCCGCAGGCCCTGGCCGAGCTCGACGACGCCCTGGCTATCAACCCCGCAAACAGCTCCTGGCACTTTAACAAGGCCCTTGCCCTCGACTCGATGAACCGATTTGCAGAGGCCATCCGCGAGTACGAACAGGCACTTGAGATGGACCCCTCCGACGTTGAAATACTGACATGCCTCGCTGTCGATTATACTCGTACCGGCCACTATGACCGTGCCATCGACATATTCGAGCAGGCACAGCAGCTTGACCCGATGTACGAGCCGTGTTACTGCAATCGCATTATCACATACACCGAGATGGAAAAGCACGACCTTGCCGAACAAATGTTCTATATGGCCCAGCACATCGACCCAGACTGCGCCTTGTGCTTCTACAATATCGGCAACAGCCTGTTCATACGAGGCCAATACAAAAAGGCTATTAGCTGCTGGCAGAAAACCGCCGAGCTCGAAAAGTCCCATCCACAGATAAACTACCGAATCGCACAGGCCTACCTTGCCGACGGCGACACTGAAAACGCCTGCAAATACTTCCTCGCCGAGCTTCGCGAAGACCCCGGCAACACCGAAGTAATCGCCGACTTCGCTATACTGCTGCTCGAAACAGGGCAGATAGAATCAGCCAAAGAAAAATTCAACAGGATACTCGAATTCGACCCCGAATCCGCAGTCGCCCATCTTTATCTCGGCGAGATAGCTCTTAACAATGATAATTTCGAACAGGCTGAGGACCTTTTTAATAAGGCCCTGCAATGCGACGATTCGCTCCTCGGACCGAGATTCAGATTGGCCCAATGTGCTCTAAAAAAAGGCCGGTTCCAGCAGGCACACTCATATCTGACTTCGGAGATGCGACTGGGTCCAGAAAACGCCGAAGAGCTCGTCGCCATGGCTTCGACGTTTCTGCAGATGAACCGAATCGATGAAGCAAGCCAATGCCTGCTCCACGCAACCGACTATGACTTTACCAATACCGCTGCACACTACTACCTCGGCATCTGCTGCGCCCTGCGAAAAAAATATGATGACGCCGCCGAGTTCTTCCTGCATACCCTCGACCTCGACGCCAATCACAGCCGCGCCTCTCGCGACCTTGCCGTCACCTATTACAGTATGGGCAGGCTCGACGACGCACAGCAGGTTATCAGGAAATCTCAACTAAACACCGCTGATACCGAATACCTCAGGCGGCTTGCCCGAAAAATCCGCCTGAAACAATTCACCAAACAGCTCCGCGGCCTGCTTAAGCCTTTAATACCCTGCCGTACGTGGCGAAGATAATCGCTCCGCCACGGCACAGATACATCTTTTGAGCTTGATTCTCCGACCGACAGACCATACCATCTCCTTTTTAAAACGGGACTCAGGTATTCGCGCAGCAAAACTGTTCCGTCTTTACAACAGGCAAAACGTATGGAACCTGTCATAAAAATCGACCTGGAAAAAACGCTCGCCGGCGCCGGCCCGCTGATAGTTGACCTCGGATGCGGCAAACGCAAGAAAGACGGCGCCCTGGGTATTGACAAGGCAGACCTGCCCGGTGTTGATATTGTCGCCGATATCGAACAGGGCTTACCATTCCTGCCGGACCACTGCGTGGATTATCTCCATTGCAGAAGTATGCTCGAACATATAAAGGATTTTCCCGCAGCGATGAAAGAGATTGTAAGGGTCTTGAAAAAAGACGGAAAAGCTGAGATTTATGTGCCGCACTTCTCAAGCCCCTATTACTATTCGGATTTCACCCACAGGAACTTCTTCGGCCTTTACAGCTTCTACTATTTCGTACCGACCGAAAATCAGCTCCGCAGAAAAGTACCCGACTACTATACCAATTTCAAAATCGACATCCTGTCGCTAAAGCTCCTGTTCAGGTCCCGCTTCTGGCTGCGGGCGAGACTGAAGAGCATCTTCGGCCGAATCATCAACTCCTGCTCCTGGCTGCAGGAATACTACGAAGAGACTCTTTGCTATATCATCCCCTGCAGCGGCATAGAAATCATCTTCACCCCTGCATGACATTACACGAGCATAAGGTTTATGGCTTTTACCCCTATGACTTATTACTACTACGCTGCATTTAGTCTGATACGATGATTTTAATTTATTGCAAGATAAGGACTTAAACTCGAAATCCTAATATCGAAATACGAAACAATACCAAATGACTTAAATTCAAATGTTCAAAACAAAACCACAATTTTGCCGGCCATTGTTTTGGTCATTTGCATTCCGAACTTCGAGTTTGTTTAGGATTTCGGATTTCGTGCTTCGGATTTTGGGGCTTAAATACATTTCTGCTAAATAGCGTTGTAGTATTATGCACTTATACGAATCTATTTGCAGCAAAGCCACGAATCTATTAGACTATTAAGTTTGGGCCGAGTGGCGGAATGGCAGACGCTGGGGACTTAAAATCCCCTGCCCGCAAGGGCGTGAGGGTTCGAATCCCTCCTCGGCCACCAAATGAATTGATACTTGCGGCGACAGATGTTCCGTCGCACGGAAAACATGGAGATACGTATGGCAGAAAACAAATACAACCTGGCTGATGTTCGCGAACCGAACCTTTATCGCGATATCTTTCCTTATACCCAATTCCCCCGCGTCAGCTTCGACTCTCAAGGCGTCGAGCTCGACCTGCCGCAAAAGGTATGGATTACAGACACAACGTTCCGCGACGGCCAGCAGGCCAGACCGCCGTATACTCCTGAACAGATACTCCATGTTTACGACCTGATGCACAAAATCGACGGCGACACAGGCCTGATTCGCCAGTGCGAATTCTTCCTCTATTCAGACCGAGACCGAAAGGCCGTCGAGCTGTGCAGGGAGCGAAACTACAAATATCCCGAAATTACCGGCTGGATTCGCGCCGTCGCAGACGATTTCAAGCTCGTCACAAAAATGGGACTAAAGGAAACGGGAATCCTCACCAGTGCCAGCGACTATCACATTTTCCTCAAGCTCCGCCGCACACGCGGCCAGGCCCTTGAAGCATATCTCAATATCGCAAAAGCCGCGATGGACAACGGCGTAATCCCACGCTGCCATTTCGAAGACATTACACGCGCCGACTGCGAAGGTTTCGTAATGCCCTTCGCCGAGCAGCTTCTAAAGTTATCCGACCAATACAAGATGCCGGTTAAGATTCGCCTGTGCGATACGCTCGGCTTCGGTGTCCCCTGGCCTAATGCCGAGCTGCCCAGGAGTGTACCAAAACTCGTTGCTGCAATGCGCAAGGTCGGAGTACCTTCTGAACAGCTCGAATGGCATGGCCACAATGACCTGCACAAAGTCCAGGTCAACGGAACCGCCGCATGGCTGCACGGCTGCTGCGCCGTCAACTGCGCCATCTTCGGCTTCGGCGAGCGAACGGGAAATCCACCGCTCGAAGCGATGGTCGTCGAGCACGCACAACTGATGGGATTGACGCAGGGAGTCGATTACTCGGCCATTACTGAACTTGCCGAGTACGCCCAGAGAGAGCTTCATTTCAAAATCCCGGCAAACTACCCGCTCGTCGGCGCAGATTTTAATGTCACCCGCGCCGGAATCCACGCCGACGGCCTGTTGAAAAACGAAGAAATTTACAACTGCTTCGATACCGAAAAACTGCTCGACCGGCCCGTCGGCGTCGCAATTACCGACAAGGCCGGCGCCGCAGGCATCAAGCACTGGCTCGAATCACGTTATCAGATTACCATCGCCAAGCACGACCCGAGGGTCCAGGCTATCAAAGCTCGCGTCGATGACGAGTACTCCGCCGACCGTGTCTCGGCCATAAGCGACGATGAAATGTTCGCATGGATACAGGAAATCTTCGGCGCCGAACTGCCGCCAAAAAAATAGGGTACAGGGAATAGCGTTCAGGGTTTAGCGTGAATCGAACTGAAGCAATCAGGATGCATTCCTGTGTAATTGGTTGATGTATTAAAGAAGAGAAATTATGGACAAGAGGAAACCGGCAAAAAGCTTTAAAGACCTCATAGTATGGCAAAAGGCTTATCGCCTTGTATTGGAAACATACAAAACCACAAAAGAATTCCCCAAAGAAGAATTATACGGCCTGACTCAACAAATGCGAAGAGCCGCCATATCCATACCCTGCAACATTGCCGAGGGATACGGCCGCAAGCACAAGAGGGAATATCATAATTTTCTCTCTATCGCATACGGCTCTTTGCTTGAATATGAAACACAATTTCTGCTTAGCCGGGACCTTAACTACGCCAAATCCAACGAGACAGTAAAAGGCTTGATTAATGAAGTCGGAGCAATGCTTTATAGAATGTTAAACCCCAAAGTTACTGAACCCTGAACCCTATACGCTGAACCCTAAGTTATGTACCCTGAACCCTATACCCTGAACCCTAAGTTATGTACCCTGAACCCTATACCCTGAACCCTATTAAAGCCGTCTGTTTCGACCTCGGCGAAACCCTGCTGAACTTCGGCAGAGTCGACACCGCGAAGCTCTTCAAGTCCGGTGCAAAACTTACATACGATTATTTGAAAAGGCTCTCCCAGCCGGTCGGTGACTTCAAACCCTATTGCTACAGAAACCTCGCAGCAATTCGTTGGAAGTATTGGCTCTCATTGCTTAGCGGTAAAGACTTCGACGCACTCAAACTTCTAAAAAAGGTCAACCAGCCAAAGGGTGTTGAACTTACCGAGCAGCAATGGAACGAGTTCATCTGGCTGTGGTACGAACCGCTCAGTAAATGCGCAACAGTCGAACCCGATATAAAAGAAACAATCGCCAAATTAAAAACAATGAACCTCAAGCTCGCCATACTGTCCAACACCTTTATTAACGGCAGTGCCCTTGAAAGACACCTTGCTCAATATGGCATTCTCGATTTCTTCGACGTCAGAATGTATTCCTATCAGTTTCCTTTTCGCAAACCCAACAGGCATATTTTCACCGCAGCCGTTGAGAAAATTGGTTTACCTGCTCAGAATATTATGTTCGTCGGCGACCGAATCGACGCCGACATCCGCCCCGCTTTGAAGCTCGGTATGACCGCCGTCCTGAAACAGGCCTACACCAACCACACAAAACGCCTGCCCCCCGCCGCTCACAAAATCGAAAAAATCTCCCAACTCCCCAGTCTAATAAAACAAATTAACACCCCACCCGCCTGACTTTATTCCTTCTATTTCTACATTCAGTATTCTATATTCGATATTGGATGTTCCATTACTGAACCCTATACCCTGTACGCTAAACCCTGAAAAAGCTTCTCTTGAACCGGCTGTTAAAAGTCGTACAATACAACCGCTATGGGAATCACCCATTAAAAACAGAACTCGAATATCGCGTTATCGTGATTAATCTTGTCCCCGATAATCCGCTATCATGCCTGCCCCAGCATGTCTTAGGCTGGGGGTTTTGCAACAGGGGAAAAACCGGCGAAGGTTCGCCAAGTAATACGGTAATAGTGGTATCTTAAAAATAAGGACACTGAAGGCACGGAGTTGTTTGACAAAAAAGTAAGTGGGAACCATATAAACAATAGTTGGTTTTGAGCAAGGAGTATGCCCAATGATGGGTCACAGTCGAATCATGGCGGTGATAGCGTTGATTGTTGCTGTTCCAACTGTTGCTGATTGGGGCTTCATATCAACAGTCACGAAACCCGAGGAAGGGATTATTCACTCTGCCGATATTACCCGAGATACAAAGTATAAGGCTGATCAGACAGAGGTTGTTGTAGTGGAGCGTATTGATAAGGATACGATCAAGCTGGGCATCGGAACAAAACTCCAGTTGGCAATGACCCCCAATGAAAAGGGGGAATTGTCAGCAACGTCATTGCTTGGTTATCCCGGGTGCGTCATCACGCTTCAACCCAAAACTTCAGTGGACTGGAACAAAATGACTTTATCACCAAAAGGCGATAAGTTGGTAAAGTTCGCACTCGACAAGAGAGACGACAAGGTTGTAATATCTAAAATAATCGACGGCACCTTGGCCTTCGCGCGTCCATCCGAAAGAGGTAAGATTGTCAGAGGCACGTTCCACGAAATAGATGGCCGTGTAGTTGAAGAAATAGCCGAACCGAATCAGACCGTAGAATCATCAATAACCAAATCTGCCAAAATTGCGGTCGTTCCCCTGTGCTTGGGTGATGTTGGCGAGCAGATAAACAATGTGGCCATTTCTGTTGCAGAAAGACTGACGCGTGAATTGGGCGAGTCTTTTCAAACCACCCCACAAATTGTCATCAAAGAGGTTTTAGCAAAGGCAGGTCTCGATTACAATAATATTACAGGCAAGGGCTACAAAGACATTATTGCTGCGTTGCCAGGTCATGACTTTGTCGTTTTCATCGGTCCAAATCCAGGCAAGAAGGGTTGGTTTCCTTGGATTGTTGCCCGAACATCAGACATGGCTGGGACATCTGGTTTGACTTATCTCGACGCAGACCCTAAATCGACTGACACTATTCTGGAAGCACAGGAAGTTCTTGATATAGTTACCGAAATTGACCTGAAGGCCGGTGAGAAGTGTAACCAAGTGGCTACAGACAAGGTTGTCCAGCGTACTTTTGATATTGGGTCTGACATACGCGGCGTCTTCGTCGGGTTGTTAAAAGGTGGGGACGAGGCCAAACTGGACACTGTCAAGTCGATGAATGCTAACACTGTTGTTATCGACCGGCCAATAAGTAAGGAGATGCTCAACGAGATTCAGCGCCGTGGGCTCAAAGCTATCATTGGCTTCAATGATGAAGATATCACCAGTGGTTATTATCTGTCTTATGTCTTCGCCATCGCCGAGCATCCATCTGTACTGTCATGGTATCTGGGCCAGTACGATGAGAATAGCCGTAAAAAGATACAACAAGCTGCTGAAAATATCCATAACCTGCAAAAGATACATCCGGAGCTTCGCGACCTGCCCATCACTGTATCCTGCCAAACCATCCCTTCCTCAGATGTACTGCGCACGTGCAAAGACATCGATGTGTATATGGTGGCCTACAGTGACGGTAGCCTTCTGTCTGACTGGCAAAAACAGTCTATTGGCAAGTTGTTCCTCCTCCTGACGAATAACCCCGATCAGTTATCGTTGAAAACTTCCTGCTCAGGTGTAATTCTCCAGCATCTGCCCCGCGACGCCGGAGCGGTACAAACCGTCTCCAAACCTGCTCAGCCGCAACCAGTAAAAATAGACCAGCAGCTTTATACCGAATTTGAGAATGCTTGCCGTGGCACCCTGCAGCACGACGGTTTCCTGCTTGACCCTGAGACCAAAAAACCTCTCCCTATGTATGTGACAACACTCGAGAAACCGCCTGTCAAAGACAGGCAGCAAAGTATCACAGACAAAGTCTCCACAGGTATGACAAGGGCACAGGTAAGACAAACCATTGGCTGGCCGGATGACTATTTCCTCAAGATTTCAGCTGGCCCCAACCCAAATAATCTTCAGGATGATATTGTGCAAGAAGTCTGGCAGTATGGAAAAGATATGCTCTGGTTCGACCAAAAAAACGACCGTCTGGAACGTATAGAATCTCCTCAGCAATGACCACCAGAACACAACTGTTCAGACATAACCTGTACCCGCACCCATAGTTCGTACATTGTACTTCCTCGCTGGGGACACCATACCGGGGAAAAAGGAATAATTCTACGTCCGTTATTCGACATTCAATTCCCTCTCCCCTGTCCCCTGAACCCTAAACCCTGGCTAATCCGTCTAAGCACAACTGCGACCACGTCTCCATCGTGTCTTTCACGACCTGCAATTCCTCTATCGTCATAAACGACATCTGAGTTATCATTTGTTCATTCTTTGTTACCTTCGGCTCATCTAAGCGCCAGTGGTGGACTATCCCCAGGTGCACCTGCCCGACCTCGTTGGAATCGTCATTAAGTAAAGCCGCTATCCGGCCGCTGTGTTT
>CAZFHM010000026.1:0-17354 GCA_964518825.1 uncultured Pirellulales bacterium | reverse complement strand
CACTGACCCTGTACCAGACGCGGTACAGGGGGGATAAATGATAAATAGGGACAGTGGGGCTGTTGAAAAAGGCATGCAAATTTCTTCTTCAAGCAGCCGGCCTTAAAACTATAAAACCTTTTTGCTGACGTAACAAAATTCGATTAAAAGCCAATTTCATCGGCTCGAAAACACCTCGGCGAACCCCTTCATCTTCACAATGGACAAAAAATAAGCAAAGAAACGCCGCAAGGCGTTTCAAATTCATTACCGCTGCGGTCAGGTAAACCTGTATTGAAACATTCGCTAAACCACGACGTACCGCACGCCTCAAACCGTGCTGAGTCTTAGCCTCGCCGTGTACGCCCTCTACTCGCCACTTATGACGTTTATATTTATCCCTCATAGTCTCGTCCCGCTTTTGCCATCGTCGTCTGGCTCGAAGCAAACTTTCATACCCATCTGTTATCAAAACTATCCTGACTTTCGCTGTTGAACTTATACAACGGGACTTCAACGGACAACCCGAACAATCCTTATTTGCCGCTCGATAAACCCAGCCCTTTTCCGTTCGACTTGAACGCCTAAGAATCTTGCCTCGCGGACATCGAACTATCTTGTTACTTGAATCATACTTAAAACGGTGAATTGGAATGCTCCTTGATTTGGTAATCATCGTCTGAACAGGAATGACCGCCTCGATATTTTGCTGTTCAAGTCGGCTGTAGTTTCCGGTGTGAGCATAAGCCATGTCTGCTGTAACAGTTTTGACTTTCGTGCCGGTAACACCTTCAAGACGGCCTATCTGTTCTAATAACTGTTTGCCTTCGTTGATTTGTCCTGTGGTTGTTTTGACATCCAAAATAACACCGCTGTTATCATCTACTGCCGTATGCTGCTTGAAAGACGGCTCCATGCGGCTGTTACGGCTTGAAGTAGTTAATGTGGCATCAGGGTCAGTAGTGCTGCGTTTCTTGGGCTTGCCCGTCCTGCTGAGCTGATCGTTATTGTCATCTTCAGTACAGTTTTCTCTGAACGTCTTGTCCGCATATTCTGTCGTCAAGCTCTCCCAGCTGACATCTGCCCGTATAAGCGTCGAATCTATATGAACGGTTTCGCCGTCTACCAGGCCGGCATCTATACACATCCGGACCGTCTTTTGAAATATCTTCTTAAATCTCTGCGGGCCCCATCGTTGCCGTATCTTTGTCAATGAACTGTGCTCCGGAAGAGTTTCATCCAAACGAAACCCGGCAAACCAGCGAATAGCCAAATTTACCTGTGCCTCTCTCATCAGCTTGCGGTCATGAACTATGCCTTGAAAATAACCTGCCAGCATTAACCTTAAGGCCGATTCCGGGTCGATGCTCGGCCTGCCCGTATTCGCGTTATAGCAATCCTCAACTTCTGTGCGAAGCCATGATAAATCAAGGACCTTATCGACGCGTTTTAGAATGTGGCCGCTCGGAATGAGACTTGATAATGGGCCTGCAACGAACAAATCTTCCTGCCAACGTTGCTGATTGCCTATCACGATTACGCCTCCTTGCTTGTTGTGTTTTTATGTGTAAATCAGCTCCATCTGATGTATAATATTTTATCGGATAGGCTGGACTTTTTCAACAGCCCCACGTTAACCAATTTTAATCTTACCGGCTATGCTCAGTTTCTAAGGATAAACAGCGAATCGGACAGTTCAAAGCATGGCTGCTCGGTCTGCCTGCTGTCACGTGCACTGTTACGACAAGATAGTGTCTGACGCCAGCGAAAGTAGTACAGTTTGAGACATTTGGGCGTTTCTTCGTGATTGCACATCCACCAAACGGGGACAATTCCACAACAAATAGAATAAGACTGTTTCATAGTTCGACCTTCTTTAGTGGGGGAGAATTCAAGTACTGGAAAACTCGATATGAATATCAAAGTTCTTGCAGAAAAAAGAAAACCTTGAAATTATTAAGTTCATCAATTTCAAGGTTTTACAAAAACGAGGCCGAAGGGGCTCGAACCCTCAACCTTCGGATCGACAGTCCGATGCTCTAGCCAATTGAGCTACGGCCCCGAAGTCAACTAAAAAAGTGGATTATAGTGCTCAAGGCTGCGACATGTCAAACGATTTCAGCTAAAACCCAAAAAAACAACGGCCACAATCAGCCGTATCATCCCCCTCACCACCCCTAAAACATCAGCTATTCGGCCGTTACTTTCCGGCAGCCTTTGAGCGACGAACGACAGGCTGTGACTTCGTACCCTTTCTGAAATCCTGCTCAAGCACTCTCATGGCCTTTTTGACGTCCGCCAGTTTGAGCACGCCCGTCGTCCGCCCTCCTTTTGCACCGGCTGTGCAGTAGGCGTATGAAATGTTAATGTGATTCCTGGCAAGTTTCTCCGCGACAGCAGCCAGAGCGCCCGACCGATTGGTAAGATTGACGCACAGCACCTGTGTCTCATTGCAAGGCATATTGAGATTGGTCAGCACTTCCCTGGCGCGGTCCGGCTCTTCAAAAATAACTCTCATCACACCATGCTCCACTGAGTCCATCATGGTCAGCGCTATAATATTAATCTTTGCCCGGGCGAACTCGCCGAGTATTTGGGCCAGGACTCCAGGCTTATTTACCATGAAGATTGAGAACTGAGCCGCGATATACATACCCCTATCCTTCCATTGTAAAGTTCTTTATCCGGCCGCGACAGCTTCCAGCGCGCTTTGCCTGTCGGGGAAAAATCTAAAAATCTTGTCGAGATTAGTTATGGTAAATACCCTGTGCAGTTGCGGATTTATAGCACTTATCACGACCTCACCCCCAAGCTCCTTAAGCGTCGCCCGAACCTCCAGAAGAAGACCGAGCACCTGCGAAGAGAAGAACTTGACCTGCTCGAAGTCAAATACAACCTTCGAAGGCTTGTTATTATCCACAAATTCGCGTATGCGTACCGCAGCGGCGTCTATCCCTTCATAATTACTGATTGACGTCGCCTTGAACGAGACCACCGCCACGTTATTCTGCCCGATTATTTCCAGGCCTAAATCGTCTTTCATAAGCACAGCAAGCCTCTACAACGAGCAATAATCAATTCATGATTATCTCAATTAGCCCAATCTGCGTCGAGGATTTTTTCTCAACATTTCCAACACGCTACGAAATGGCCCGGCTGTGGACCTTTCTGCTCAAAGGCGGGCATTCGTTGACGGCATATATCCTCGGCAAGCGGACAACGCGGATGAAAAGGACAGCCGCTTGGTGGATTAAGTGCACTGGGCACCTCGCCCCCGGCGGCGGTCTTCCGGCCACGACGGGCCGTGCTGACCTTGGGGATTACAGATATTAGCGCCCGTGTATAAGGGTGTAACGGATTGCCATACAATTCCCTAGCATCGGCACGTTCGACTATTCTGCCCAGATACATTACGGCGATTATGTCGCAGAAGAATTCGACTACCGCTAAATCGTGCGCAATGAACAAAAAGGTCAGGCCGAAATCATCCTGCAAGTCCTTGAGCAGGTTCAGTATCTGTGACTGGATAGAAACGTCCAGCGCGCTTACCGGCTCATCGCAAATAACTAATTCAGGCTTGAGCACCAACGCCCGCGCCACACCGATTCGTTGTCGCTGACCACCGGAAAACTCATGAGGATATCGGTTAATACACTCAGGAGACAACCCGACACGCTCGAGGATTTCACCGACCTGTGCGACAACTTCGCTCCTGCCGAGCTTCTTGTGAATCCTCAGTGCCTCACCAACAATATCCCCCACGGTCATTCTCGGATTGAGTGAGCTGTAAGGGTCCTGAAAGATAATGGTAATTTTTCTTCTTATCGCCCGAAGCTGCTTCTTGTCGGCCTCGAGAACATCAAGCCCGCCGAACGTCACACTGCCCGAAGTCGCCGGTATCAAGTGGATAATCGTCCGGGCTGCCGTTGTCTTGCCACAACCGCTCTCGCCAACCAGCCCAAGTGTCTGTCCCTTGCGTATGCTAAAAGATACCCCGTCAACAGCCTTGATGTAACCAGCCGTTCGGCGCAAAAGACCTTTCTTAACCGTGAAGTAGGTCTTTAAATCCTCAACGTTAAGCAGTAATCCGTTATTATTGTCTATACTTCGATTCATATTCGTTTCGTTCCTGCTGCGTCTGGTAATCCGTCGCATACCAACAGGCGACATGTCGCCCGGGGCGAACTTCTCTCAGCTCAGGCTCGACCGTCCGACATCTCTTGTCCTGGCCGCCTACAGGGCATCGCGGGTGAAACTTGCAGCCGGACGGGAAATGCAGCGGGTCCGGAACCGTTCCGGGTATCGTCGCCAGCCGTTCACCCTCGAAGCCTAACTGCGGCACCGACTTTAGCAGTCCCTGCGTGTAAGGATGCAAAGGCTCTTCAAAAAGCGGCTTGGCCTCGGCCTTTTCTGCTATTCGCGAAGCGTACATAACTGCGACATCATCAGCCCGCTCGGCTACGACGCCCAAATCGTGTGTAATCAACAGGATACTCATGCCATTCTGTTGCTGCAGCTCATCGAGCAAATCCAGAATCTGGGCCTGGATGGTGACATCGAGCGCGGTCGTAGGTTCATCTGCAATGATAAGGTCGGGCTGACAACTGACCGACATCGCTATCATGACTCTCTGTCGCATCCCGCCCGACATCTGATGCGGATATTCACAGGCACGTCCTTCGGCGTCGCCGATTCCAACTCTCTTTAGCATTTCGACGGCATCTGCCCATGCCCGCTCTGAATCCTTTTTTTGATGCAGCTTTATGGCCTCTGCAATCTGCTCACCGACGGTAAAGACCGGATTAAGGCTGGTCATGGGTTCCTGAAAAATCATTGCGATTTGGTTGCCGCGTACGTGCCGCATCTGCTTTTCGCTCAACCGCAGCAGGTTTTTTTCTTCGAGCATTATTTTCCCTGAGACAATTTTCCCCGGCGGGTCGGGCACTAATCGCATTATTGATAATGCCGTCACGCTCTTGCCGCAGCCGCTCTCGCCGACCAGCGCAAAGGTCTTGCCCTTTTCTATTGCGAAACTAACGCCCTGCACCGCTTTGGCCAGACCGTCTTCGGTGAAAAAGTGCACGCTCAAATCATCAACCGCAAGCAAAGTACTATTATTCATGCAGCCTTCCTCAGTCGCGGGTCAATCGCATCTCTGAGCCCTTCCCCAACCAGGTTATATGCAAGAACGGTAAGAAAAATGGCCAGTCCCGGAAACAGGGTCAGCCACCACAGAAACCGACCGGTGGTGCTCACACCGAGACTCAGCATCTGTCCCCAGCTTGGAGTAGGCGGCGCAACACCAAAGCCCAGAAAGCTCAGGGCAGCTTCAATAAAGATTGCACCGGCGATTCCGAACGTCGCTTCAACAAGGACCGGCGCTATGCCGTTGGGCAGCATGTGCCTGAACAGTACGCTGCGTAGTGGAAGACCCAGCGATACAGCAGCTTGTACGAAATCCTGATTGCGCAGCTTGAAAAACTCGGCCCTGACGAACCGGGCATTAGCCGTCCACGTCGTCAGCCCGATGATGACCATAATATTGAACAGGCTCCTCTGCCAGTATGCGACGATAGTGATAATCAAAAAGAACACGGGAATCGCCATCATAATTTCAACAAGCCGCATCCCGATGAAATCTACCTTGCCTCCGAAATAGCCAAGTATCGAACCAATGAAAACACCGATAAGGCTCGAAATGCCCACAGCCACAAAGCCGACCGAAAGAGATATCCTGCTGCCGTAAATCAGCCTGCATAGAACGTCGGAACCGACGTCGTCTGTGCCAAGCCAGTGCTCTTTACTGGGCGGCTGCTCGCGTACCTTCAGGTCCGTTCGTGCATAGCCGTAAGGTATGGGGGCAAAAATCGCATCTGACGCCCTGCCCGAACTTATCAACCCTTTGTAATCGGTAGCATCAAGTCTGCGCGGCATAAATACGAAAAACAAAATGCTGCCGACTAATAATATCGAAGCGTTTATCAGTAACTGCCGCGTGAGAACCTGTCCCCTGACCGACGGTTCGATATTCCTTCGGTTCCTTCGGATCAATATAAGCTGCCATATCCCTATAGCCGCTGCCAGAAGAATAGAATAATCGCTTGCCGTAAGCGATGCGAACAGTGGAAACATCAGCTTGCCGTCAAGGCGAATCATAAACGGCTTGTCATTGGCCAGAAACGGCGCCAGAACCGCCAGTGCGAACAGGATAACAATTAAAACCAGGTTTACGACGTTGAGTTTGTTCTTGACGAATTCACGCCGAACCATCTCGCCGTATGACACACCCCAGCTTTTTTGTTGGGCCGATATCTCAACCATAATTATCAAACGCTACTTTCGAAACTCACTCTCGGGTCAGCAACTGCATAGGCGATATCGCCGAGAAGCAAACCCACAAGATTCATCAGTCCCGCTATGGTAGCGACAGCCATAACGACGTTATAATCCCTGGTAGTAACCGCCTCGAACGCCAGCATTCCCATACCGGGGATACTGAAGATTCTCTCGATGATGACCGAGCCGCCGAGCATGGCAGGCAGCAGCGTGGCCATGATGGTGATAACGGGGATGATACTGTTGCGAAAAGCATGTCTGAAAATAACCGTTACATTGGACAGCCCCTTCGCCCGCGCCGTCCGCACGTAGTCCGCTCGCAGGCTCTCCAGCATCCCGGCCCTGACCTGCTTGGTCAGATACGCAAAGCCGCTGTAAGTAAGACAAATCACCGGCAGCACCAGATGCCACAGCCTGTCCGTCAACCACGGAAAGAACGGCAGAGTATCAGCCTGGTTGCTTGACAGCCCCGCAGGCGGAAACCAGCTCACAAATGCAGGCCCGCAAAAATAACCTATCAACAACTGGCCCACAAGCATCGCAGGCAGCGACCAGAGCATGAAAAGAACGACCGAACTGAACTGGTCGAAGAAGCGCTTGTGCCGCACCGCCGCTAACATACCCGTCGGAATAGATACTACATATATAATGACAAAAGCTATCAGATTGAGCGTCAGTGTAATCGGCAATCGTTCCTTTATAAGCTCGATTACCGGCTTGTGATGCTTGATTGAATCTCCGAAATTGAACGTCACCACGTGCTTGAGCCAGTTGACGTACTGGACGGGAATCGGCTTATCGAGACCGTACAATTGCATCCGCGCCTTGCGAACGTCCGCGGCACGCTGAGCATCGAGCTGACCGCCAGGCCCCATAGACAGGCTGACCGGGTTACCCGGCGCAAGCCTGCTGATTCCAAAAACTATAATCGTGATACCCAGCATTGTGGGTATCATCAACAGCAATCGTCTTATGATATACGTCGTCATATTCTAATTAACATCTGCGGCAGACCGCCGGGTTATTGTCACTTATACTTTTGTTCTTCCCGGGGAACATACCATTCGTGTTCATCGATGCCGAGCTTGTGAATTATCACATTCTCAAAACGCCTGTCCAGAAACCGCTGCTCGGGCCTGGTGTAAATAAATGTGTAAGGCTGCTCCTCGTGAAGAATCCGGTGAAAGCGATGATACAACTCATTGCGTTTATCCTTGTCGAGCGTTTGCCTTGCCTGCTCAATCAGCCTGTCGGCTTCGGGATTATTAAACCGTACGTAATTCGAGCCTTTTTCTATCTGAGAAGAATGCCATATCTGATACGGGTCGCTTTCGATACCCCCTCCCCATGCCATATTAAGCGCATCGAAATCCCGGTCCATCACCCTTTGAGTAAAAACCGACCACTCATACGGGTCAATAATCACTTCTATTCCCGCCCGCGCCAAAGAATCCTTTACAAATTTCGCCATCTGTTCGTGAAGATTACTTCCACTGACTATCATATACCTGAACCTGAAAGGCACCCCGTCCTTATCTCTAACGCCGTCGCCGTCACTGTCAACCCATCCCGCTTCGTCCAGAAGCTTTTTTGCCCTTTGCGGGTCATAAGGCCACGGCTTGATATTCCGGTCGTTCTGCGGACCGTAAATGTAAAAAGGACCGGTCGGAATCTCAGCTTCGGGATTTCGCAGAATATTGTCCTTTATTGACTCACGGTCAATCAGCTCTGTCAGCGCCAGCCTGACCCTTCGGTCGGCAAAAAAAGGCCTGGCCTGATTCCACCCAATCCAGAAATATCCTGTATTGCCCGCCGACCAGTAAGACAAACAGTAAAAATTCTCCCTGAACTGCTCATCGTTCTGCTTTTCGGTAAACTGCTCGGGTAAAGGCCGAAAATAATCCACCTCGCCTGATATTAGCGACTGCAGCGCCGCTGTATCATTCGTAATAAAACGGTACACTATCTTTTTGATTTTCGGCTTCTCGCCCCAGTAATTTTCGTTCCGATTAAGAACTACCTGGCTGCCGACATTCCATTTCTCGAATACATAAGGCCCACTGCCTACCGGGTCCGTTCTCCTGTTGTTAAACTGCTGAGCATTCGTGTACTCGTATGCGTGTTTGGGATGAATAGGCATCGAACCGAGAAAACCCAGCGAAAGAAAATATACCTTCTTCATATAAAACTTTATCTCCCGCTCGTTAATCTTCTCGTACCGGTCAACATCTGCAAAATAATTTGCGTACCCAGGCGCATCGACATTAGGGTCCGTTATCGTTTCGAATGTAAATATAACATCATCCGTCGTTACAGGCTCGCCGTCCGAAAAAACGATGTCGTCGCGCAGCTTGAAATATATCTCAAGGCCGTCATCCGAAATCGAGAACTCCTCGGCAAGTACTCCCCTGTATTCGAACTCGTCCGGTTTATATTCAATCATACCCTCGAATATATTTCCCCGCACAATCCACCGCGTCGACCACGTCGACGCCTCTATAATTTCGTTCAGTGTCGCAGGCTCTGCTGACAAACACCAAACTAACCAGTCCCCCTCGTTAGCCTCGTTCCCGGCCCCGGTAAAATCATCAGCGCTTTGCACCGTGCCCCCGCTCAATGCGGCAGGCCTTGGACGCTGCATCGACTGCAAATGTTTTATCAAACTCTCCAGCCTTTCGTACAGCCGCTCGGCCTGCATCATCGAAAGTACCTGAAACAGAACTATGACAAGAAAAAATAAAAATATGAAAAACTTGAATATTCCACTTCGTCCGTTCATATCTGCTTCCTGAAAACCCCTGTCGAACCAAACTTATTTATAACGCTGCCTGTCTTTCGGCACGTACCATTCCCAGTATTTTAACCCGAGCTTGTACACCTTAACATTCTCGAACCGCCTGTCTATCGGCCTGAACGTCGGCCTGGCATAAAGAAACGTATAAGGCTGCTCTTCGTGAAGAATCCTGTGCACCCTGTGGCACAGCGAACTTCTCTCGCCGTCATCCATAGTCCTGCGTATCTGCTCTAACAGCCGGTCAATTTCCTCGTTGCGATACCCGACGTAATTCGAGCCGCGATTGCCAATCTGGCTCGAATGAAAAAGCTGATAATCATCTTCGAATATATCGCCGCCCCAGCCCATAACCATCGCATCGAATTCCCTGTCGGTTATCTTTGTCATTGTCACCGACCATTCGTACGGGTCCGGAATCACATCAATGCCGACCCCGGCCGCTTCGTCTTTGAGCAGCTTGGCGAGCCGCTGATAAAAAGCGCTGTCACTCGAATACATAAACTTGAATCTAAACGGCACACCGTCCTTGTCACGCACCCCGTCGCCGTCCGTATCGACCCACCTCGCCTCATCGAGAAGCTCTGCCGCTCTTTGCGGGTCGCAAGGCCACGGCTTGATATTCGGGTCGTTCTGCGGGCCGTTGATAAAATACGGACCGCTTATACCTCGGCCGTACCCTTTAAGCAGCTTTTCAATAATCTGTTCGCGGTCAATAATATATGTCATCGCCAAACGGACACGCTTGTCACTGAAAAAAGGCGTATCCTCATTCCACCCGATATAATAAAAAGGCGCACCCGGATTCCAGTACGAAAGGCAGCGAAACTCCTTATTAAACTGCTCATCCCCCGCCAGCTCGGCGTACTGGTCCGGCTCAGGAATTATTATGTCAACCTGGTGCGACCTTATAGCCTGCACTGCTGCGACCGCGTTGGTTATAAAGCGGTACACAATCCTGTCGAGCTTCGGCTTTTCGCCCCAGTAATTTTCATTTCGCTTCAAAACTATTTCTTTGCCCGTGTCCCATTTCCAGAACACATAAGGCCCGCTTCCAACAGGGTCGGAAATCCTCGAATTAAATTGCCGCGCGTCAGTGAACCCATAAATATGCTTCGGATACACCCCGATGTCCCAGAACGAAGTATTTTCCAGACTCTTGAAGTATGCCCACTTAAGCACGAACTTCACCGTACGCTCATCAATTTTTTCCGCGCGCTTGACGTTGTCGAAAAGATTCGCCAAATCAGCAGCGTCCACCTTCGGATTAATAATCGCTTCATAAGTAAAAATCACGTCATCGGCCGTTACAGGCACGCCATCCGAAAAGTAAATGTCGTCCCTGAGGTGATATGTAATCTCGAGACCGTCGTCGGAAATTTCGTAGCTCTCGGCCAGCCACGGCTCAAGCGTCAATTCATTAAAATCGTACGTCAGCAGCGACTCGAATATGTACGGCACTGTAATCCACTTCGAGTATATATCCCTTTCAACTGAAAGCTGGTTCAGCGTCTTGGGCTCGACCCTGAACGCCCAGACCAGCCAGTCTCCGGCGTCGGGGGCTTGCTCGCCTTTTCCGCTATTGCCGCCCTGAGCCTGCTGAACGATAACTTCACCACTGAGCATCGTCTCAAGCTGATTAAGCGCGCGGTAAAACCTGTCCGACTGAACCATGGAAACAATTTGCAGGATGATTATAGTAACTAAAGCTGTTACAAGTAAAAGTCCCCGCGCACCGGCACGACCGTTCATATAAACAAACCTCCGTTGTTTGTTTCAATAAGCAATCCGTTGCGATACAGTTTCTATTTATTCACGGTCGGCGGCCCGGACAGTTCACGAGGCTGCGTCAGCCTGCTGCCGTCATCGGCCGAGCCGTAATCAAACCCGAACTTACGCGGCAGTTCGCCTGTCCTTGTTGCGTCACCCAACAATCGGCCGTGCTCCAGAAACAGGGCACTGTCATCATCAAGCTCAACCGCCCGTCTTATCACCGTCTGCTGCAACCCGGTAAGCTTGCCGATACACTTGTCCTCCGTCTCCACAAGTATCGACGCCAGTTGCTGTCTCTGCTCTTCATTGAGCGACACTTCACCTCTCAGGACCATGATGCACTTCTGCATTATATATGAATAAAGCTGCGCAAAGCGACTGCCAAACTCGCCGGCCTTGCTGTCTTTCACTTGAAGCTTATCACACAGCAGTTTTAACAATTTCATATCAACAGATGAGACTGTCGCCGTCCAGTTTGAGTATTCCTCGATGCGCATATCAGCCATCTTCAGCAAAAGATTTTCAGTCTGCTTGCTGCCGGCCACGGCGGCCAAATCAGCCATGACGCGAACAACTTCAGGTGTGGCTGTTTCGACTATGCTTTCAAACTTCGAGGCTATTCTTTCCACAACAGCCGAATTGCCCGAAGCAACTTCGAGCTTCGCTATAAGCCTGCGACTGGTCAGGGCACGAGCCGCCCAGTATTGAACCGATTCGTCCCGGTCATCCAGCGCCTCTAATGCAATGTCGACAAGACGCGGATTCTCAAGCTGGTAAACCAGAATCGCCAGATTGGTACGCACTCTATACCGCTTTGTGTTATCTTCGAGTCCCACGGTCTTGGCAAATGCTTCACCGATATATTTACGCAGATACTTGGAGTACTGCTCGGCGTACTGAGATTGCTCACTCTGTCTTGTCACTATAATTGTACGCAGTCTCGCCACCTGCGTGAAATCCACCGTATTGACCAGTTCATCAATCGCATCCCGTATGAACTGCTCGATAATTCCAAAATCCTCATCGCCAAGTACGTCTTTCTGCCGTACTCCGTCAATACCTCTGGTGTCAACCGCCCGGCAGACAGAAGTAAACAAAGTCATTAGTACCAGAACTGCACAAACCAGAGAGCTTGTTCTCATTTGGCGAAAAACCCCTAAAAAAGCATTCTTTAGCCGCCCCGGGACGGTTTCGAGATTCTCCAGATTAACGCCCGACGGGGCTCCTGTCAAGCTAATTCACTTGCCCGTAACCACTTGTAAATTCGTCAATAACAGCCCTTTTCTTTATAGTTATACCTATAAAATATACCCATAGCCCCATCTCAGGACTTTTGCGTGCACAAATGAGCACAATTGCTACTATAATCTACATGCTAACAGCCGCTGGGAGACTTTAGTGACGTGACTGAAAATATGCCAAAACTCGAAAATGCGGGACCATGCAGAGTCCTGATGAAACGCTCCGGAGATATGTTCGTGGACGCGGACATTTTCATTTCCGACCGCATCAACCTCGAGCCCGCCGCGGTGCGCCAACTTTACGACGCTGCATCTCTGCCGCCTGCAAAACGGGTGCTCGCCACTGCTGATATTCACGTCGGCTTCGGCGTGCCCATTGGCTGCGTCCTGGGCATGAAGGACGCTATAATGCCCGCAGCGGTCGGCTACGACATCAATTGCGGAATGCGCCTGCTCTCAACACCTTTCAGCCGAGGCCAAATCGACACCGCCGCCATCGCCCAGTCTATCGCCCGCGACATCCCGCTCGGAGAGGGAAAGGAAAATTTGAATCTCGACCGGAAAAATTTAGAAGCGGTTGCACAGCAGGGAGTAAAATCAATCCCCACTCTGGCCCGGCATATCAATCACCGGGCATGGGAAGCGTTTGACCAGGACGAATTCGACCGGGACTTACAGAGAATCGAAGACAACGGGCAGATGCCCGGCGAAATGTCAACGATACCCAAAATGGCAATTGAAAAAGGCGCAAACCAGCTCGGCACACTCGGCGGCGGCAACCACTTTATTGAGATTCAATATATTGAACAAATCTTCGATGAGGATTTAGCCAAAAACTTCGGCCTTTTTAAAAATCAGATTGTGGTAATGATTCACTCCGGCTCACGCAGGTTCGGCTACGAAATCGCCGACCACTACATGAACGTCGCCGCTTCACTGCCCGGCATGGCTCTCAGGCACAAAATGCTCAGCTTCATAACAACCGACAACCGCTATAGTGAAGATTACATCAAAGCCATGTCCGCCGCCGCCAATTTCGCATACACAAATCGACACATCATGGCCCTGCTGGTCAGGCGATGTTTCAATCGAATGTTCGGACCGGCGCCTTTGAAGCTTATATATGACGTCACCCACAACATGGCAAAGCTCGAACAGCATAGCGCCGGCCAATTATGGGTGCATCGAAAAGGCGCCACTCGCGCCTTCGGCCCCGACAGGATGACAGCAACCCCGTTTGCCCGAACCGGCCAGCCGATTATTACCCCCGGCTCGATGGGTACCGCAAGCTACCTGATGGTCGGCACCGGCAACAGCGACGAGTCGCTTTGCTCTGTCAACCACGGCGCAGGCCGGGTTATGAGCCGCTCGGCAGCGCTCGGAAAAAACCGCAGAGGAAGAATAATCAGCGCCCCGGCAATAACCGACGACCAGTTCAAACGCAGTATGGCGGGTATAAACCTCATTACCCCCAATAAGAAAAAGGTAAAAGAAGAGGCACCCGACGCATATAAGGATATTGACGAAGTAGTCAGAATCGTGGTCGAGCGAGGCTGGGCCAAAAAAGTCGCCAGGATGCGCCCTTTGGCCGTATTAAAAGGATAGCAGGTGATTATTGGGCAATCGCGGCACACGGATTCTAATGTTTGCAATTATTCCCTGTATTATGTATCTTGGTACTTAGTCTAAAAAATACTGAATGTCATAATAAGTCGGTCCCGGCAAATATGTCTGATACGAAATCGCTTCTTGGAATCCCGGTAATATTATTGCTCAGCCTCGCCTGTCTGAGCTCCGGGTACAAATGTAATGGCATGAACACACCTGCCGCACCGAATATTCCCGCTATCGCAGAGCCGAATGTGTCGGGCCTTATCGGTGCCGTCAAAATCGTCGATACGAACACCGCAGAGCCAAATGAACAACAGGACAACAACCCTTCCGACGCCAATGACAAAGACCCCAACACGGCTGCCCAGTCGGCAGGCGATACTTTCAACAAAGCTTTCGAGCAAATTTTCTCTGAATATGTTGACAAGAATGGAATGGTCAATTACGACAAGCTTCACAGGTACCCGCTCCAGATGAGGGCTATTCTGACCCAGTTGGCGATTCTCGACCTTCAGGAGTACGAATCATGGACGAGGAACGAAAAACTCGCATTCTGGATAAACACTTTCAATCTCAAGATGATCGATATTATATGTGAGAACTACCCTATCGAAAGCAAGCGTCTCAACAGGCTGTGGTGGCCGCCGAACAGCATACGGCACATACCGCCAATAAGCAGCGTCGGCACACCCAAATGGAACGACTATAAGTTTATCGTTATGGATGAAGAGTTCACGCTTAATGAAATAGACAGAAGGTTCTTCAGAAAAGATTTCGCCGACCCGCGCGTATTTCTCGCCCTGTCTTTCGCCAGCCTCGACAGCCCCCCGATTAGAAACGAACCCTACTACGGCAAAGACCTCGACAGGCAGCTCGACGAACAGGTAAAACGGTTTCTGTCCGGCCCCGGCGGCATCAGTATTGACAGACAAAAGAACTGGGTCGAACTGTCAACTCTGTTCGAGCCCAAATGGCCCTGGTATGGTGCGGAATTTTTGGCTAAGTACCGCACCGACAAAAAGTTCAAAAGTCAAACTCCGGAACTCGCAGCGGTCCTGAATTTTATCACCAGCTACATAGACGAACGCGACGTCGCATATCTCGAAACCGGCAATTACTCCATCAGATTCAAGGCCTATGACTGGCGGGTGAATGAACAATAAAATCCGCCCCTCTGAGCACAAGACATATTCTTTTTTGGCTTGACGGCCTGAATAAACGCATTTACTATTTTCGCTTTCGATACAGAAAAATACTTTTGAGAAGGTATTTAAACCATGACAAGAACGAAAAAAGCATCCAACCCGTATTGTGATACCGACACCTATCTCTTTACGAGCGAATCGGTTACGATGGGCCATCCAGACAAGGTGGCCGACCACATCTCGGACGCGATACTCGACGCTATGATTGCGCAGGACCCGAAAAGTCGCGTCGCCTGCGAAACTATGGTAACTACAGGTGTTGTAATAGTCGCCGGAGAAATTACCTCCAGGGCGGTGGTCGATATCCCGACAATAGTCCGCAACACCATCAAAGAAATTGGTTACATCGACCCGGCCGCAGGCTTCGACTACGAGCACTGCGCAGTTATGGTCAATCTCGACAAGCAGAGCCCCGACATCTCACAGGGCGTCACGCAAGGAAAAGGACTCCACAGGGAACAGGGCGCCGGCGACCAGGGACTGATGTTCGGCTTCGCCTGCAAAGAAACTCCTGCTCTTATGCCGATGCCGATTCAGCTTGCTCACATGCTGACCCTGCGCTTAGAGAAGATGCGGCAGAACAAAAAGCTGCCCTGGCTGCGCCCCGACGGCAAAAGCCAGGTCACCATCGAATACAAAAACGGCAAACCGAAACGAATACACACCGTCGTCGTCTCGACGCAGCATAGCCCTTCGATACCTTACAACAAACTCCGCAAGCAGATTATCGAGCACATAATCAAACCCGTTATGCCCAAACGCCTGCTCGACAAAAATACCGTCTTTCACATCAACCCGACCGGCAGATTTGTCGTCGGCGGCCCGCACGGCGACTGCGGCCTGACCGGCAGAAAAATTATCGTCGATACCTACGGTGGACGCAGCAGCCACGGCGGCGGGGCATTCTCAGGAAAAGACCCCTCCAAGGTGGACAGAACCGCCAGCTACATGGCAAGATACATAGCCAAGAACATCGTAGCCGCCGGACTTGCCGACACCTGTGAGGTCCAGCTTTCGTATGCCATCGGCGTCGCCGAGCCTGTCTCGGTGCTGATAGACACCGAAGGCACCTCTAAAATAAGTGAGAAGAAGCTCAGCCGGATTGTGCGAAAATTATTCCCGCTCAAACCCAAACAGATGATTGACCATCTCAAACTCGCAAGACCAATATTCGCCGAAACAAGTCACGGCGGACATTTCGGAAGGGCCCTGCCCAACTTCACCTGGGAAAAGACCGATATGGTCAGCAAGCTGCGAAGGGAAGCCGGCCTGCCCCGTAAAAAATAAAATTGCCTCCGCAATCCCTTGCTGGGTATATTACCCTGCAAAAGCAGGTCGCTGCAAAAAATGGACGTTCGGATTCGTACTTTTTTGCTTCGTGAAATCCGACCCGTCGCCGGATTTCAGGATAAAAAACTTGAAAAGTGCATGATACCTTTAATTTCTTAATTCGTCTAAGCAGCTAATGTCAAGATTGCTGGTATTTGTGTCGCTATTGCTTCTCGCAACCGCAGGCTGCCGCCCGCCTTGCCCGCCGGACCCCACCGACCGCGTAAGCAAGCTACTTATGGAGCAGTTCGACCATGAACCGCACAACCGCATGGGAGCCTATCCTTCTCCAACCGTCGCAACACGCTTTCTCGACCCTAATCGTTTAGGGCCGCATCACTACCAGTTCAGCCTCGCGGAAAAAAACGGCATAGTATTTACCTGCAAGGCAGGCCATATAGATATTTTTCACGTCCGTGAGGCCGCCGACTGGGCCGCTTTCCTCGCGGCGAAAACCTTTCAACATCTAAATAACGGCGACGCCGAGTTTTCATTCAAACTCAAGGAAGGCTCAATCGGCTTTGTACGGCTCACTTATCCGCCCGCCTGGCAGCGCCTCAGCCCGCAGGAAAAGCAACGCCTCGCCTCTAATGTTTCCGTTCGGCTCGGACAGTACCTCGGCTACACCGTAGGAACCTGGCACGAAATAGTCACCTGGTATGGCTATAAGTCAAAGGGATTCTACCCCGAATTCCCCTCCGCCTTTTCCTGGGAAGATAACTTCTCCAATCTCCTCGGCTGCGATATCAGCGTACTGGCACTGCTCGATACCGACCATAACTACGACGAGGCCGTGACCTTAACCCTGAACAAGGAACTTCAAAAGCTTGATGTCCAGCCCCTTGAAGTCGCCGAAAGCGCCGACCAAAGCGTCAAGGGACTCTGGTTCTCAGGCAGTATACCCGGCATCCTCGATATGAAAAAAAGAAACTTCGACATAGGCATCGACGACGGATTTGTCACACCTTCTGTTGTGCCTGATATCTGCCAATGTAAAGGAATCCAGCCGCAGTCCTTCCCCGCGCCGACGCTTGATTCTCTGGCGCAATACGGCTTTTCAGCCAGGTTCGAGATTCAGCCCAGAGAGTG